>CADCCA010000006.1 GCA_902799855.1 uncultured Erysipelotrichaceae bacterium
GTTGCTATTGAAAGTAAACCAGGTGAAGTAGTGGAAATATCTTCCGCTAGAAGAAGCAATGAATTTAAAGCCTTTGTTAATGTCATTTATGGCTGCGATAAATTCTGCACATATTGCATCGTTCCTTATACAAGAGGCAAGGAAAGAAGTAGACACTTTGATGATGTTCTTAAAGAATGTGAACAATTAATCAAATTAGGCTATCAAGAAATCACCTTGCTTGGTCAAAACGTTAATGCATATGGCAAAGATCTTGATGAAGGAAAAGACTTTGCGGACCTATTAGAAGCGGTCGCAAAACTAGGCGTTCCACGCTTAAGATTTACTACCTCTCACCCATGGGATTTCTCCTCTAAAATGATAGACGTCATCGCTAAATATCCAAATATCATGAAGTTTATCCATCTCCCAGTGCAATCCGGAAATGATCGTGTTTTAAGAGCGATGGGTAGAAGATACACTAGAGAACAATATCTCGCTTTAGTGAAAGAAATGCGTGAAAAGATTCCAGGCCTTTCTTTATCAACTGATATCATCGTTGGTTTCCCTAATGAAACAGACGAAGAATTCCAAGACACCTTATCCCTAGTGGATATCGTTAAATATGAAGCTGCATTTACCTTCATTTATTCACCAAGAAAAGGTACACCTGCTGCTAAGATTGCTGATAATGTTTCTAAAGAAACAAAGTCTGCTAGATTCATGGAATTAGTCAAACACTTAGAAAAGAATATCGAAGCCCACAGTGCTTCCCTTATTGGTAAGACATTTGATGTTCTTGTCGATGGTGTAAGTAAGAATGATAAAGATATGTATTCTGGTTATACCGAAGAAAATAAACTCGTGCACTTTAAAGGCTGCAAAGAGTTAATCGGTAAAATCATTAAAGTTAAAATCACTGAATCTCACACCTATTCATTAATTGGAGAAATTGTGAATGGATAAAGTTCTTGAGAAAGCTAAAGAATTACGCCTCGCTATCGAAGAAACTAATGAGTTTCAAGAGTACATGAAAAATAAGGAAATGCTAGAAAATAGCGAGGACGTGATAGAGTTAAAGCACAATATTGCTAACTTAAGGGCTAAAGGAAAATATACTGAGGCCACCAACTTAGAAAAACTCTATAACGCTCATCCAGTAGTGAATAATTATGAAGTTAGCAAAGCCGCTTTATATGAACTGCTTAAAACAATAGAATCAATAATTAAATAAATGCGATTAATTCGCATTTTTTTATGCTATGATTATCACATGTTAATCGTAATAGTTGGACCAACAGGCTCAGGTAAGACATCTTTAGCTACTCAGTTAGCGGATTTTTATCACGCTCCAATTATTAACGCTGATGCTTTCCAAATCTATCAAGATATGGATATTGGTACTGCTAAGATCGCTAAAAGCGATAAATACTATCAAGCCCATTATCTTTTAGATATTGTTAAACCAAATCAAACATATTCGGTTAAGGAATATCAAGAAGACTTTAGAAAGACTTATTTAAAACTCAAAGAACAATATCAAAACATCATTGTCTGTGGTGGCACTGGTCTATACATTAAAGCGGCCTTATATGATTACCATTTTGAGGAAGAAAAATCTGCGGACATATCTGATTTAGAAGAACTCACTAACGAAGAACTGTATGAAATGCTTAAGAATGTCGATTTAAAAGCCGCTAAAACCATTCACATGAATAACCGTAAAAGAGTGATTCGTGCTATTCAAATCGCTAGAACTCACGATATCAATAAGAGCGAAGCCATTGATCAACAAGAGCATCAACTCTTCTTTAAAGATGAAACAGTTAAGTTCTATTTCTTGAATCCAAATCGTGATGATTTATATAGCAATATCAATACACGTGTTGACCAAATGATTGATAATGGTCTAGTTAATGAGGTCAAAGGATTACTAGATAAATACGAACTATCGGTGACCGCTAAAGCCGCTATTGGTTATAAAGAAGTCATTGAATATTTAGAAAATAAATATAGTTTAAAAGAATGCATTGAACTCATTAAGAAAAGAACAAGAAACTACGCTAAAAGGCAAGTAACTTTCTTTAAACACCAATTACCTTGCTTAGAGTTTGATAATAAAGAAACCTTATTAAAGGAAGCCATGAAAAATGAATAAAAGTATATTTGAACGTTCCATTGGTTTATTAGGCGAAGATAACTTTAACCACATCCAAGATAAAGTTATTGCTGTTTTCGGTTTAGGTGGTGTTGGTGGTACAGCCTTAGAAGCCTTAGCGAGAACTGGTTTTAAGCATTTCTTAATTGTTGATTTTGATAAGGTTGATCCTTCTAACTTAAATAGACAAATCCTCTATACCGCTAAAGATATTGGAAGAAACAAAACTGAAGCGGCCAAAGAAAGAATCTTATCAATCAATCCTGAGGCTGATATCAAAGAATACAATATGAAAGCCCAAGACTTCGATTTCAACCAGAAGATAGATTATGTCGTTGACGCTATTGATGATGTCGAAGGTAAATTATATATTCTTCAAAAAGCCCAAGAATTTAGCGTTCCACAAATCATGTCTTTAGGCATGGCAAATAGATTTGATCCAGAACAAGTTCATATCGCTAAACTCAATCAAACTCATAACGATCCTTTAGCGAAAAAGATTCGTTATATGAGCAAAAAAGCGGAATTAGATTTGAGTAAAATAAACGTCGTTATTTCAGAAGAATTGCCACAAAAGAATGGTGAAAAATTATTTTCCATTATGACCGTGCCTTCTTCTGCAGGATTAGTTATTGCAAAATATATTTTGAATAGCATAATAGATATCAAATGAATTAATAAAAGGAGCTCTTATTATGGGAAACATTTTCGATGTAGCAAAGATGATTAATGTTGATGAAAAGTACATCATACCTTTTGGTTATGATAAGGCTAAAATCTCATTAAAAATCATGGATGAATTAAAAGATCGTCCAAATGGTAAATTGGTGTTGGTCACAGCGATTACACCAACTAAAGCAGGCGAAGGTAAAACTACAACTTCTATCGGCTTACATGATGGATTACGCTATATCGGTGTTCCTTCATTAGTGTGCTTAAGAGAACCTTCTTTAGGTCCTGTTTTTGGTATCAAAGGTGGCGCTACTGGTGGTGGTAAAGCTCTTGTTGTTCCTACCGAAGATATCAACTTACATTTCACAGGCGATATGCACGCCTTAACAAGTTCTATTAACTTAATCGCTGCCTGCATCGATAACTCCATTTGGCAAGGTAACGAACTTAATATCAACCCTGAAAGAGTGCTTTGGAAAAGAGCCCTTGATATGAATGATAGAGCCCTTAGAAAAATTACTATTTCTGAAGGCGAAACAAAATGCGCTCCAAGACAAGAAGAATTTGTCATTACAGTGGCTTCTGAATTAATGGCTATTCTTTGCTTAGCAGCCGATGAAGAAGACTTCATGAGAAGAGTCAACAACATCATCGTTGCCTATAACTATGACAATAAACCAGTCTTCTTAAGAGATTTAAGAATTAGCCATGCTGTCATGAAATTAATGGTCACAGCCTTAAATCCAAACCTCGTTCAAACTTTAGAAGGTAACCCTGCCATTATCCATGGTGGACCATTTGCTAATATTGCTCATGGTTGTAACTCCATCATCGCTACAAAGATGGGTTTAAAACTTGCTCCAGTCGTGGTCACAGAGGCTGGCTTCGGTGCTGACCTTGGTGCAGAAAAATTCTTGGATATTAAATGCCGTGTCGCCGGATTAAAACCAGATGCCGTTGTCGTCGTTGCGACAATCCGCGCTCTTAAGATGCATGGTGGTCAACCATTTGAAGAACTTGCTAACGAAAATGTTGAAGCCCTTGCTAATGGTGTTTGTAACTTAAGAAAGCACATTGAAAACGTTGAAAAATATGGCATCCCTGCCATCGTTTGCATTAACCACTTTGCTTCTGATACAGAAAAAGAAACAGCCTACTTGAGTAAGTGGTGTGAAGATAATGGTTATGACTATGCTTATTGCTCTGCCTTCGCTGACGGTGGTAAAGGTGCTGAAGCTTTAGCAAGAGGTGTCATGAACATTCTTAACAATAAGAAGAGTAATTATCACCCACTCTATGATGAAAAACTCCCAATCAAAGATAAGATTGAAATCATCTGTAAAGAAATCTATGGTGCAGGTAAAGTTGAATATACCGAAGCAGCAGAACAACAAATCAAAGATTTCACAGCCTTAGGCTTTGATAAGACACCAATTTGTATCGCTAAAACACCTCAATCATTAACCGATGATCCTAAAGTGCTTGGTGCACCAAAAGGATTCACCGTCACAATTAGAGAAGTCAGACTCTCTGCGGGTGCTAACTTCATCGTTCCATTAACCGGTGCCATCATGACAATGCCTGGTCTTCCAAAGGTTCCAGCAGCGGTCAAAATGGAAGATGTTCCATACGATCAAAAACTCGATCACTAAAACTTTTTTGGACAAAAACGAAAAATCCCCTGTACTAGTTATATAGAGGGATTTTTTTATGAACCAAATTGAATTACACAATGTTTCACGCTTTTACCGCATTGATAAAAACGAAGAAAAATACGTTCTTAAAGACATATCTTTATCATTTCCTTCCTGTGGATTAGTTAGTATCCTTGGAAAATCAGGATGTGGGAAATCAACATTATTAAATATCATTGGTAAGATTGATAAACCAAGCGAAGGAAAAGTCTATTTTAGTGGTGAGGATATTTCTAAGTTTAACGAAAAGAAAACCGCGATATTTAGAAGTCAAGTTATTAGCTATATTTTTCAGCATTATCACTTATTAGAAAATCAAACCGCTATTTATAACGTCATGATACCCGCTCTTATCGGTGGCGATAGTTATAAAGTCGCTTATGAAAAAGCCACTAAATTACTGGAAAGTTTTTCTATTGATAAAAGCCTCTATGAAAAAAGATGTGCAGATTTATCGGGTGGAGAAAAAGAAAGAATTGCCATCTTAAGAGCATTCATCAATGAACCCAAAGTTATTCTAGCGGATGAACCTACAGGTGCGCTTGATAAAGAGAATGCTTATTTAACCATGCAAGCGCTCAAAAAAATTAGTGAAACTTCATTAGTAATCATGGTCACTCATAACGAATCTTTAGCCAAACAATATAGCGATAGAATCATAAAAATGAGTGATGGCAAAATTGTGAAAGACGAAAGAATCGATAACATGTATAACCGTAACGATTATTACCTGCCAAAAAGAATTAAATCTAACGGAAACTGGCTCAATAAAATTGTCTCCTCTAACTTTAAAAAACGCTTCAAAAGAAACCTTTTTTCCATCACCTCTTTAGTGGTGGGTTTAGTGGCAACAATGCTCATTCTTGGCTTTGTAAATGGTAAAGACAAATCAATCACTAAATCAATGGAAAATCAATTTGATTATGGCACTGCCTCAATTAGTAAAGAGAATCGTTTAATCAGTTCAGATTCGCCAATTACTCTCATTCAAACAATGAGACCAAATATCGAAGAAAGACAAATTCTAAGTGATACGTGTAGTGATTTTCATATCACTTATTCCTATAGTTCATTAATAACGTCATTCCCTACAATTAATATAAATGAAGAAGTAGTTGAGGACTTTTCTTACCTTCCCGTTTATTCGTTTATTGATAAATCCACGAATCACGATTTATTGATAAAAGGCAAGATTCCCACCTTTGATACCCTCAATCAAGTTGTCATTAACCAGCACGCTTATGAGTCATTAAATAAGAAACTAAAATACGATTCGCTTAACTCGTATTTAAGAATCAAAGAACAACAAAAATTTTCTTTCCAAACTGATAATTCTGAAAAGCCATTTGTGAATGATTTTTTTGTTTATGATCGCCTAGTTCAAATCGTCGGAGTGGTCAAAGAAATTAACTTTTTAAACACCCCTAAAATCTATTACTCATATCTAGCGATGGATAGCTACATGAAGGAAACAATTTTGAATAATCTTTCCGTTTATAAAGGAGAGACTACTTGGAAAGATATGGTTATGGATTCTTTGGATAACGAACCCTTATCTAGCTATTCTTGCCAGATGTTTTTAAAAGATTATTCCAAACTATCTTCATTAAGAAATATCAACAAAGTTCTTGATGATAACTATAGTGTTACTTCTAACGGTCTAACAGTGGAAGAAACTCTGTTCTCTTTAGTGGGTGCCGCTAGTATTGGCATGGAAGTATTTTTAGGTATTGCCCTTATTGGCATAGTGATGATTTTAGGCATTATTTCTTTTGCCTCTTATAACGAAGATATTAAAGATTCCGCTATCTTGCTTTGCTATGGGGCAAGAAGAGATGATATCGCTTTAATTTATGTTTCAGAAAGCTTGATTCTAGGCTTAATAAGCGTAGTAACTTCTTTCCTTTTAGGATTCTTATTAACTAAGCCAGTTAATATGCTTATTGAACATTTCACTTCTTTAATTAATCCCATTGAGATTCCTTTTAAAAGATTTTTAAATCACCAATATTTGTTCCCCCTTCTAATAGTGGGCGCCACAATGTTTGTTTGCTTTTTAGCGACATATCTACCAATTGGATTTAGTAAAAAGATTTCATTAAAGGAGGAACTTAAAGCTAATGATTAAATTAATTAATGTCAGAAAGACTTATCAAAATAGAGTCGCTCTTTCAAATATCAGTTTTACCTTCCCTCGACATGGCTTATATATCATCTATGGAGCGTCAGGTTCTGGTAAAACCACTTTATTAAACTGTTTATCTGGTCTTATTTCTTTTGAAGGTAGCATTGAAATAGACCATCAAAATATCGAAACTCTTTCAGATAATGAGTTAAGTAATCTAAGACTTAATAGCTATGGCTTTGTCTTTCAAGATTTCAAATTATTTGAAAATGAAACAGTGCTCGCTAACTTGCTTTTTCCTTTGGAAACACTCAATCATTTATCAAACAACATCAAATATCGTAAATGTTTAGATCTTCTTGCATTAGTAGGATTAGAAAAGAAAGAAAAACAAATCGTCAATAAATTAAGTGGTGGAGAAAAGCAACGTGTCGCTATCGCTAGAGCGCTCATCAATGATCCCAAAGTTCTTCTCGCGGATGAACCAACTGGTGCGCTAGATGAGAAAAACGGCGAAGAGATTATGAATATCTTAAAATCCATTTCTAAATCTTCATTAGTTATCATGGTTTCTCATGACCAAGATTTAACCAGAAGATACGCTGATTCAATCATCGAAATGGATGAAGGAAAAAACATCAATATCATCAACCAAAATAAAGAGGAAGATGAAGAAAAGCACCTTCCTGTTGTTAAAAACAAACTATCAAATAAAAAGATGAGGATTCCTTCTAATTTCCTTCTTTCTCATACCTATCACAATATGAAACAAAAGAAGTTTAGAACTCTCATCTGTTATTCCATGACTTCTTTGGGTCTTATTGGAGTGGGCTTAGCCTTCACTTTGTCTTCCACAATTTCTAATAACATCAAAGATGCCTATAAAGAAATAGTGGATGAAAATTCCATGATGGTTTCTTTAAAAAAAGACCAGTCACTAAATAAAGGACAATTCGCCGCTAATTATTATGAAGTAGAAGAAATAAAGGAAAAATATGACCAATATATCGAAGATGTCGGAGTCACATATTATGCTAACTTTGAAAAGTTCTTTCCTGATTTAAATAATCTAGTTTTAGAGAACTCCCATCGCTATACAGTTGTACCAGGTTATAGTGCTAGACACATCAATGATTTCACCTGGCTGGAAGATGCCGAAAGCGAAATGTATCCAGAACGTTTTGAAACATTAGAAGAAGATGAAATAGTGCTTGGTCTAAATTATGACACTCTTATTGAAATCTGTTTTAATCTTCAAATTGAAAGAAGCGTTAAATCTTTAAGCACTTATTTAAAGACAAACGAACTAAAACTATACTTCGATTTTGCTAACCATGATTGGACCTATGATGACCAACAAATAGTGAGAATGGTGGGTTTCACTTTAGAGCCTGAATTAAAGATCTATCATAGCGATCATTTGTGGAACGAATATATGTATGAAACTAGGATGCGTTTTCCGACTAGTGACGCTCTTTCAATTAAGGATAATGACCCCTGGGTAATGAAGAAAATATACTATTTAAAAACCAAGGGAAAACGCAACGAGTTACTTAACCTATTATATGATGATAAAATAGCGGATGAATATCTCTTTGAAATCGCTAATGAAACATATTATCCATGGCTATATTATGAAAAGGAAATGGAAGAAAGAGATCGCCTCTTAGTGTTCATAAATAACACCAATCATTTTCCTTTGTGGCAAGTCCCATATTTTTTGAACAACGATACGAATTTAAAAACACCAATTGTCTCAAATAATGCTGGTTATGTGATATATCCAGAATCATTAATGATGGGCTTTTCTAAAACGATGTATTTTTCGCGTTATGATGAGGACTTAATTGAAATAATTGATCATCAAACTACTAATAATGCTAATGGCTTTGTTCAAGAAGAATTACCACCCACAGTCAAAAGTGGTGATTACGCTAAAAGTTTGCAAAATGGCATCAATTTCTCTATACAACCCCAGTCGGTTTTTATCGGAAGGCCAGCTGAAAAGATTAATGAAATAGTGATGTCTACTGCTTTGTTCACCGAACTAGGCTATGTCAATGTAGAAGATGATCTTTATGTGGCAACTTCTAAAAATGAGATGCTAGTAAACGGTAATAAAATCATTAAGGATTATGTTTTAATAAAACTAAGGATAGTGGGCCTAGTGAAATCTAATAAAATGATGGTCTATCACCACAAAAACTGGACCACACTTTTCTATCAATGTTTAGTGGGTATCTCCGCTTTTAACTTGCAGTGTCAGTCACTCTCTTTTCCCCTTAATAATCCTAATAAAATAGATAATAGTATTGAACTAGCTAAACAAGCATTTCCTGACTATGAAATAATTAACCCTCTTTCCGATGTCAATAATAGTGTTGATACAGTCTGTTTTTATATCACAATTGTCCTGATAATTTTCTCTATGGTCGCTACAGTCATCTCCGTTCTTCTTTTAACGATTTGTAATTACCTTTACATCATCGAAGGAAGAAAAGAAATCGCCCTAGCTAGATGCATTGGAGTCAATAAAAAAGAAAGCAAAAAATTCTTGTTCTGGCATTCGTTTATGCAGTGCTTAATTTCCTTTGTTGTGGCCTCTATTGAATTATTAGCAATATCGCTTGTTGCTAACTTTGAAGTTGCTAATTCTTTATCTCTTGGCTTTGCCTTTTCTTTTGATCCAATCGCCTTATTACCAATGCTTGTGTTATCCCTAGTAATCGCCTTGTTCTCCAGTGTCTTTATGAGCAGGAAAATTAATAAAATTAATCCGATTGAAGCGCTTAAAGCATAAAACAAATTTTATTTTGTTTTGTATTCTTATTCATTTCTTATATAATAAGTAGCGCACTAAAGGAGTGATTTAGGATTATGGGATTAAAAGCAGGTATAGTTGGTTTACCAAATGTGGGAAAGTCAACACTTTTCAATGCGATTACTAATTCGCACGTTGAAGCCGCTAACTATCCATTCGCAACCATCAATCCAAATACCGGTGTTGTTAACGTTCCAGATGATAGGCTCGAATTTTTAACTGATATCTTTAAACCAGAAAGGAAAATTCCTGCCACAGTGGAATTCACTGATATTGCTGGCTTAGTCAAAGGCGCTTCTAATGGTGAAGGCTTAGGCAATAAGTTCCTCGCTAATATTAGAGAATGTGACGCTATTGTCGAAGTGGTCCGCTGCTTTGAAAATGCTGATATCGTTCACGTTGAAGAATCAGTTGATCCAATTAGAGATATTGAAATTATCAATCTTGAACTCGTGATGGCGGACTTAGATACCGTTGAGAAGCGTATCGAAAAGAGTGAATCCAAAGCCAGAATCGCTAAAGATAAAGATGCCATTTATGAAATGGCTCTTCTCAAACCTTTAAAAGAAGTTCTCGAACAAGGTCAACCAGCTAGAAAAGCCAAACTCACTGAAGATCAAATTGCCTATTGCAAAGTCAATTATCACTTACTCACCGATAAACCAATTATCTATGTCGCTAATGTCGGTGAAAATGACTTATTAGATTTAAATAGTTGTAAGTTCTACCAAGATGTTTTGAACTACGCTAATCAAGAAGGCAATCAAGTCATTCCAGTGTCAGCGCAAATCGAAAGTGATTTGTCAGAATTATCACCAGAAGAAAGAAAAGAATATTTAGCAGAACTAAACGTTTCTGAATCTGGTTTAGAAAAAGTAATTAAAGCTACTTATAAATTATTAAATTTATCCACGTTCTTCACTGTTGGCGCGGATGAATGTCGTGCCTGGACGTTTAAAAACGGCATGAGCGCTCCTGAATGTGCGGGTGTGATTCATACCGACTTCCAAAAAGGTTTTATCTGTGCGGAAGTTTATCCATATGAGGCTATTAAAGAATTAGGCAGTGAACACGCAGTTAAAGATGCGGGAAAGATTAGAACAGAAGGCAAAGGATATTATCCAAAAGATGGTGATATCATGTTCTTCCGTTTCAATGTGAAAAAATAAGATGAGAATTGGTTTTGCAAGTGACATTCATAGATTAGTAGAAGGTCGTCGTTTGATTCTTTCAGGCGTCGTCGTTCCTTTTAATCTTGGTGAAGAAGCCCATAGTGATGGTGATGTTGTTTATCATGCAGTCGCTGAATCAATCTTAGGCGCTTTAGCCCTTGGTGATTTAGGCAAACACTTCCCAGATAACGATGCCAAATATAAAGACATTGATTCTTCATTCATCGTTAAAGAAGTGGTGAAGATGATGAAAGAAAAAGGCTACATCATTAATAACATCGATGTATCAATCACTTTAGAAAAACCAAAATTAAAAGATTACATCCAAGCGATGCGAGATAACCTTTCTAGACTTTTAGAAACAGACATTAATAATGTTTCTATTAAAGCAGGCACTAATGAACATCTCGATGCATTAGGAAGAAATGAAGCTGTCAAAGCAGAAGCGATAGTGTTGTTAAAGGAGGAGAAATAATGGATATTGCGTTAAATCTCAAACAAAAGATTCAAGACGCTCTTAGAAAACTCGATCAAGAGGTTTCTTTAAACGATATCATTATCGAAAAGAGCAAAGATACCGCGCATGGTGACTATGCCACTAATGTAGCGATGAAGTTTTGCCGTCTTTTCTCTAAGTCTCCAAGAGATGTCGCTTCTTTATTAATTGAAAACCTTGATATGGAAGGTATCGACAAGGTCGAAATCGCCGGTCCAGGTTTTATCAATTTCTTTATGAAAAACGATTCTTTACAAGTATTTGTGAAGAAAATTATAGATGAAGACGATAATTATGGTCGTTCTTCAAGGAAGAATCAAAAGATTAACGTTGAATTCGTCAGTGCTAATCCAACTGGTTTATTACACGTTGGTACCGCTAGAGGTGCCGCTATCGGTGATAGCCTTTGTAGAATCTTAGACTACGCTGGTTATGATGTGACTAGAGAATATTACATCAACGATGCTGGAAGTCAAATTACAAATCTTGCCTTATCCATTCAAGCAAGATATAAAGAACTATTTGGTATAGAAGCAGATATTCCAGAAGATGGATATGCTGGTCAAGATATCAAAGATATCGCTCAAACACTAAAAGATGAAATCGGTGATGCTGCTCTTAAGATGGACGATCCAGTCTCATTTTTTAAAGAAAGAGGCATGAAGATTGAACTCGATAGAATCGTTAGCGATTTAGCAACATTCCGTGTTAAATTCGATGTCTTCAGTTCCGAGAAAGCTATCAGAGCGGATAACGCTATTGAAAAAGAAATCGCTTTCTTAAAAGATTATGTTTACGAAGCTGATAATGCTTTATATTTAAAAACCACAGCCTTTGTCGATGACAAAGATCGTGTTATTAGAAAAGGTAATGGTGATTATACCTATTTCATGCCTGACATTTGTTATCACATTAACAAAATGTCCCGTGGCTTTGATCAATTAATCGACGTCTTGGGCGCTGACCATCACGGTTATATTAACCGTATGAAATCTGCCTTAATGATGCACGGCTATAAAGAAGATGCCTTGCACGTTGAATTAATTCAAATGGTCCGTTTCTTAAAGGATGGCAAAGAATTCAAAGCCAGTAAGAGAAGAGGCGACGCTATCACACTACGTGATGTATGCGAAGAAGTGGGCGTAGATGCAATGCGTTACTTCTTTGCGATGCGCGCGGCCAGCACACACTTAGACTTCGATATGGACTTAGCCATTGAGCAAAGTTCAAATAACCCAGTCTATTATGCTCAATACGCTCACGCTAGACTTTGCTCTGTTCTTGAACAAGGCAAGGACATTCCTATTGATGAAACAGGTAAAAACCTCAAAGAAGTATCCGAATTAGCGTTATTAAAACACCTGGCTGATTTTAGCAATATGGTCAATGATGCCGCTAAGGATAAAGCGCCTTACAAAGTCACTAATTACATACACGCCCTCGCTGAATTAGTACATGCGTTCTATAACGATTGTCGTGTAATTGACCGTGATAACCCTGAATTAAGTGGTTCAAGATTAGCGTTAGTGAAGGCTAGTAAAATCGTGTTAAGAAATGCACTTGCACTCATTGGTGTCAGTGCTCCAATACATATGTAGGAGGAAAAACAAATGGCAAAATCATTATTAGATTATGCTTATGACTATGTCAGTGGACAAAGTCAACAAAGTAAGTTCGAAGACATCTGGGCATACTGTGTCAAAGAAGCTGGTTTAAGCAAAGAAGAAGCAGACAAAAAAGTGTCTCGTTTCTACACCAACTTAATGCTCGATGGTCGTTTCGTCACCTTAGGCGAAAACGAATGGGACTTAAGAATTCGTCACAAATTTGAAAAAGTTCATATCGACATGAGCGAAGTTTACAGCGATGTTGAAACATATGACGATGACAGTGAAGAATTAGAAGATGAAGAAGAAGCTGAATACAATTCTGCATTTGGTGAAGAAAAAGAATCCAAAGATGATGATTTAGGTTCTGATTCTGAAGAAGAAAACGACGAAGAAGAAAAAGAGGACAACGAGTTCTAATGTTTGAACAAATCATCTCCAAGATTGAACAACATGATTCGATAGTAATCTTCGGTCATCGCAATCCTGATGGTGATTGTTATGGTAGTCAAATTGCTCTTAGAAATATTCTAAAAGCAAGATATCCAGAGAAAAACGTTTATTGCGTTGGTAGTGGACTTAAAAAATTCTACGATATCATTGGAACAATGGACGCCGTTAGTGAAGAGATAATCAGCAATTCTCTTGCGATTGTTCTTGATAGCAACGACTTAGAAAGAATCGAAGACACGAGAGTCTATAAAGCTCGTGACTTCGCTAAAATCGATCACCACATTGATACCTTTACATTCACCGAAGGACCGGAAGTCATCGATGATACAGCCTCTTCCACTTGCGAATTAATTTATCGCTTTGCAAAAGAGAATAATTTTGAAATTGATTTAATTTCCGCAAGCGCTTTATACCTTGGCTTAATGACAGATACTGGCAGATTTCAATTTGCCAATAACTTTGTGAGACTGTTCTCCATCGTTAAGGATTTATGCGAACTTGGTGTTGATCCAATCTTGCTCAATAAAACGAACAATCTTAACTCGCCAATATCTCTAGATATTAAATCTTTAATTTACACCCATATTATCAAAAGAGAAGATGGTATTATCTATGCGTTAGTCACCAAGAAAGAAAGAGACAAACTCGGTGTTACTTCCGCCCAAATTTGTGGTAATACATCACTCTTAGGCTATATTATTGATCATCCAATTTGGTTTGTTGCTAGTGAAACGGATTTTAATGGCTTACAAGTAGAAATACGCAGCAGCATGTTTAACGTTCAAGCAATAGCCGCTCATTTTGGTGGTGGTGGTCATACTTATGCGGCTGGCTTCACCACTAAATCATTCAATCAAGACATCATTAACGAATTAATTTCGCTCTGTGCAGAAACAATTAAAAAAGGTGGTAACTAAGATGTGGGAAGAACAATTAAACGCTGCGATTGAAGCAGGTGTAAAAGCAATTGACGGTATATTAAAAATATACCACACTGATTTTTCCGTTGAGATTAAGGATGATAATTCTCCCGTCACTCTCGCTGATAAAAACGCTGATAAAGTCATTAGGGAATGCTTACATAAAGCTTTCCCAGAATATGCTTTTTTAACCGAAGAAAGCACTGACGATTTATCTAGATTAAATAACGATTATGTTTGGATTGTTGACCCAGTCGATGGCACCAAAGATTTCGTAGCCCGTGATGGTGGCTTTACCACTAATATCGCCCTTGCTTATAAACATGAAGCAGTGGTGGGCGTTGTGGTTGTGCCATTAACTGGAGAAATCTATTATGCCGCTAAAGGTTTGGGTGCCTTCTACCGCAAGGATGGCGTGACAAAACGCATACACGTCAACGATAAATTAGACAATTTGATCGTCTATAAGAGTGTTTTCCATAGTAAACCAATCGAAGAAGAAATGTATGAAAAACACAAAGATAAAATTGCCAAAATTGAGAAGTGGGGCAGCGCTTTAAAACCATGCCGTATCGCTCAAGGTTTAGGTGAATTATCATATCGTTTAACCGACGGCACTAAGGAATGGGATACCGCTGCTAGCCAAGTAATCGTGGAACAAGCAGGCGGCATCTTCTTAGATACCAAACGTCAAAGAATCATGTATAACAGAGAAGATGTTCATAACCGCATTGGCTATGTCATCTGTAACCGCATCGAAAACTTCTTGTTATAGTCAATCACAAAACAACACAAAAAAATAGACTAGCCTTGCTAGTCTTTTTCATTAAATGGCTGGGGTGACTGGGATCGAACCAGTGAATGGTGAATTCAGAGTCCACTGCCTTACCGCTTGGCTACACCCCAATATTACCAATTAAAACTGGTCTTCCTGGTATAAACGTACTTCGGTAACGCCTGGAACTTCTTCTTGTAAGATAACTTCCACTAAATCTTTAATATCGTTGTTCGCGTAAGCACAGTCCTGGCAAGCGCCATGGAGTCTCACATAAACGACACCATCAACAAAGGAGACGAATTCCACATCGCCGCCATCTCTTTGTAAGAAATGTCTGATTTTATCTAATGTTGCTACAATGAGTTTTTCTGAGTCGTCTTTCATAGTCCACGTAAGATATTAACACAATGAAAAAGAAAAGTTCACTTAAATGATAAAAATATTATAATAGACCTATGAGCATCTACGCAGAAGACATCGATAAAGCTATTGCCTTTCTTTCTTGTCTTTATAGATTTGAAGAGGGCGGTCCTTTTGTGCAAACTGTTTTAGCGATGACCAAAGAAGAAATATTAATCTATAACGATAATGCTCCTGATAAACAAGAAGGCGCTGATTGGTCATATAAAGTGAAAATTCGTTTTCCTCTTAAATTCATCGAATTAGCCACTAACGAAGTCATCGAGTCTAGGCGTAAAATCAACGTTAAAACAAATCGCTTAACACTAAATGTTAAAGATGGTGAAGAAAAGATAATTTATAATTTCTTCTATTACGATGATAGTAGAAGTTATGCCTATAACATCATCGCTGGATTAAAGAAATATAGTGTTAAAACTAAAAATATTAAAACAAAACTTTCATACTAATTAAAATTAGTATAAAATCTTTGAGTATGTCTAAAAAGAAATTAACTATCGCTGAAGAATTAGCGGCCAGAAAATATAAAACCCCATCCAATGTAGTTTGGACGGCCTACGCTGCATTAGCAAGGTCCCCATTTTTTGGTCCGAAGTATCACGTTAGATATAAAAAGATTGATGATATTAATAAATACAAAGGTCCAGCTTTTATCATTTGGAATCACCAATCAAGAAGAGACTATCTCTTTTTAAAGAATCTCATCGCTCCACACAAATTCAATATGCTCGCAGGCTATCAAGAATTCTTTAGAAAGAAATTCACTTGGCTTTTTAAAGTAGCCCAAGTCATTCCTAAGAAGAATTTCACTAACGATCCAAAGAGCATTAGAGCGATGGACAGCATCATCAAAGGCGGTGGTACAGTCGCCTTCTCTCCAGAAGGTACATCCTCAATTTTTGGTCATAATCAACCAATCGTTCCAGGAACAGGAAGATTCTTGAAACACTATCACGTCCCCGTCTATTTTATGAAATTAGAGGGTGCTTATCTCACCTCTCATAAAGTTTGTATCGATGATAGAATTGGTAAAATCAACGCCACATTGTCTTTGCTTTTCACACCCGAACAACTTCAAGCAATGTCTCCAGAAGAAATCGATTTAAAGATCAATGAAGCATTCCGTCATGATGATTATAAATGGAATAAAACCGCGAGAATCAAATATAAGAGCAAAGGTCGTATTATGACCAATATGCAAGATATGCTCTATAAATGCCCAAGATGCGGTCATGAATTAGAGATGGACGCTCAAGGAAGATATATCAAGTGCAGCCACTGTGGTAATGGAGCCATCATGGATGATTATTATGATTTCCATCCATTTGATGATACTTGCAAAATATTCGATACTCCAACCGATTGGGTTGACTGGGAAAGAGTGAATGTCATTCATGAAATTAGAGATAATCTAGATTATTTCATTGAAGAAGAAGTGAAAATTGGCAAATTACCAGAATATAAACCAGTTAAAGACAATAACAAAACAAGCATTCCATGTGGTCAAGGCAAAATTAGATTTGACCACCAAGGTATTCACTTTGAAGGAATTAGAGACGGAGAACCATGGAAATATGATTGGTCATATAATGTCATCTATTCTTTAATTATTGAAAATGATTTAACCCAATTTGCCTTAACCGTTGATGGCTTTGTTTATGATTTCATTCCAAAAAGACATATCGTTGGTAAATTAATACTCGTCACTGAAGAAATGCATCGTTTGCATTTCAATACATGGAAAAACTTCCCATGGAATGATTACATGTATGAAGGCACAGAATTAGAAAAGAAATAATACTAAATATCTTGAATTAATTTCCAAGTAGAAGTGAGCTCTTTCACCATTGAACGAGCTTTTTCTTTATCTAATGATTTGTTTAAATAATTGTGAATAATAAAGGCGATTTGTTCGGCTTGTTCTTTAGAACATCCTCTAGTCGTGACCGCTGCAAAACCAATGCGTAATCCGCTTGTTTTGCTTGGTGGAAGTGTATCGTTAGGAATCATGTTCTTATTCGTGGTAATACCGATTTCTTCTAAAGCAATTTGGGCTTCTTTGCCGTTAATACCATAGGTATCTAAAACATTCATATTAAATAAATGGTTATCGGTTCCTAAAACAATCGCTCCTAATTCTTTTAATTTATCCGCACACGCTTTAGTGTTAATAACCACATTCTTCGCGTATTCTTTAAATTCATCGCTCATTGCTTCTTTAAAACAAACGGCTTTGGCAGCGATGATGTGCTCTAATGGTCCACCTTGATAATATGGGAAGATGGCAGAGTTAACTTTCTTAATAATTTCTTCATCGTTAGTCAAAATCAAACCACCTCTTGGTCCTCTTAATGTTTTATGAGTGGTGGAGGTCACAATATCAGCGTATGGCACTGGATTCATATGCACGCCCCCAGCGATTAAGCCAGCGATATGCGCCATATCAACCATTAAATATGCATCAACCTTATCAGCGATTTCTCTAAATCTTTTAAAATCAATCGCATAGGGATAAGCACTATATCCGCTAAGAATTAAATCTGGTTTTTCTTCGATAGCGATTCTTTCGATTTCATCATAATCAAGATGGCCATTATTAAGTGGATAGTGTACAAATGTATATAGGTGAGAGGAGAAAGAAACAGGCGAACCGTGTGTCAAATGTCCTCCATCATTTAAAACCAAAGAAAGGATCTTACCGCCTTCAGGAAGTAAAGCGCGATAAGCAGCAGCATTAGCTTGTGAACCGCTATGAGGTTGCACATTAGCGAATTTGCAACCAAAAAGTTGACACGCTCTTTCAATGGCAATGTTTTCAATGGCGTCAACAAACTCACAGCCACCATAATATCTTTTACCTGGATAGCCTTCGGCGTATTTATTTGTGAGAATGGATCCTGACATTTTGCGAACTTCTTGACTCGCATAGTTCTCGCTAGCAATCAGTTCAATGCCGTTATTTTGCCTGTCTTGTTCTAATAATAAATAGTCGTTAATTTGTGTATCCATAATTTCACCTGCCCATATCATATACCAAAATGCCTAGCTCTATAAATAATATTATTTATTAATAAGATATATTAGATTATAATCAATATGAAAGGTTGGCTATCATTATGAATACACAAGAATTCAAAAAATTTCCAATTGTTGCCACAGTTTTATCAATAGTCGCGATTCTTCTTTCAGTCATCGCAATTACATCTTCTTTAATGGAAGATACCTATTTATTTGCCGGTACAGTGGTGCTGGGCCTACTTCTTTTAGTGGCTTCAGTTTTATTTATCGCTGGTTTGACAACTGGAAAAATCGTCTTACTAAAAGTCATCTCTATCATTGCTTTTTTAGGCACAATAGTGACTAACTTTGTTTTAACAATTGTTAATTTTGAAAGCCGTAATGTTGAGTTGTTCGCGATTGTCTTATTAATGCTCATCGCAAGTGTCCTTGGTTATATTTATTTCTTAACTTCTCCAAGAAATGAACGCATTAGAAAGATGTTTATCGTCACTTCTTCTGTTTTAACAGTCTTAATTGTCATTTACGCTGTTATTTACATTATTAAAGATGTTAATGGAAAAACTAGTCCAAATACCATCTTAATGTACCCATACTACTTGCTCTTATTTAGTTACGCTACTTTGTCAACTATCCCATTAGCGATTCATCTTTCTTTATCTGACAAAGAAGAAGAACAACCAAAAGAAGAAATTCCTGTTGACCAACAATAAAAATAAAGCAATTTAAAAGGCTCCTTCCTGTTCAATAAAGGAGCCTTTTTCTTATTCCTAAATTTATTTAGAAAACGCTTTAATCATTAATTCGTTAAGTTTTCTGACAAACTCTTTTTTATTAACAATTTCTCTTCCTTCAAGAAGCATTGCTTCATCAAGTAAGACAGAAGCGTATTCTTTCACTAATTCGTCATCTTCTTGAATAGCGACGAACGCTTTGAATAAGTCGTGTTCAGGATTAATCTCTAAGACTTTTCTAGCTTTGACTTTTTCTTCATTGCCTGGTTGTTCATTTAGTGTCTTTTCCATTTCTAAGGAGAGACCATCTTTTGTGCTCAAGCAAAGTGGTGAATCGACGAGTTTAGAAGAGATAACTACATCATCGATTTCTTCTTTTAATCCTTCTTTAAGATTATCGAGTAATCTCTTATTATCCGCGGACACCTTATCGATGTTTTCTTGTTCTTCTTTACTAATTTCGTTAGTCGCGTCATCAGTGATGGACTTAAATTCAGTCTTATCATAATCTCTCATCATCATGATGCAGAATTCATCAATCTTTTGGTCGAGAAGTAAGACATCATAACCAAGTTTCTTATATCTTTCAATTTGTGGCAGTAACTTAATCGCATCAAGATTCTCACCTGAAACAAAGTAAATAGCCTTTTGGCCTTTGGCCATACCATCTTTATATTCCTTTAAGGTGATGTATTCATCATTCTTATTTAATGAATGGAACACTAAGACATCTTGGAGTAATTCTTTCTTACCACCATAAGTGGAATAGATACCGTATTTGATATGTTCACCAAATTCTTTCCAGAACTTGTTGTATTTTTCTTTATCTTCTTTAAGAACTTCTTTTAATTTATCGATGACTTTCTTTTCCACATTCTCTTTAATCTTTTCCATGATTGGAGAATGTTGGAGAATTTCTCTAGAAATATTTAAGTTAAGGTCTGGAGAATCCACTAAACCTTTCACGAATTTTAAATAATCAGGTAATAATTCTGGAGCCTTATCTTTGATAAAGACACCTTTACTATAAAGTTGTAATCCCTTTTCATAATTCTCACTATAAAGGTTATAAGGAACGTGAGATGGAATAAATAATAAGGAATTATAAGTAATCTTGCCGTCTACAGACACAAATAATGAAATCGCTGGATCTTCATAATCCATAAATTTATCTTTATAGAATTTATTTAATTCTTCAGGAGTCACATCACTCTTATTCTTCTTCCAAAGAGGAATCATAGAGTTAAGGGTTTGTTCTTCTTTAACTTCTTCAGTTTCACCTTCAATTTCTTTACCGTCTTTATCTAATTTTGGTTTTCTAGATGTACAAACCATCTTAATTGGATAACGGATATAATCGCTATAGCGTTTCACTAAATCCTTAATTTGATATTCTTCTAAATATTTATCGTAATCGACTTCATCAGTTGATTTCTTTAAATATAAAGTAATAGTGGTCCCGTTACCTTCTTTACTAGCTTCTTCAATAGAATAACTATCTTCACCCTCGGAAGAGAATAAATAAGCCTCACCATCATAGGTCTTAGTTAAAACATCAATCTTTTTAGCGACCATAAACGCGCTATAAAAGCCAACACCGAATTGACCAATGATATCTAAATCACCTTTTTCTTTAGCTTCTTTCACTTTGCTCATGAAATCCTTAGAACCGCTTCTAGCGATGGTGCCTAAGTTATTCATTAAGTCTTCTTTATTCATGCCAATACCGTTATCAGAAATGGTAATGGTTCTTTTCTTTTTATCTAATGCAATATGGATATCGTGATCAAGAAGAGGGACTTTCCCTTCACTTGTTAATGATAAGTATTTGTATTTATCAATCGCGTCAGATGCATTAGAGATTAATTCTCTTAAAAAGATTTCGTTATTGGAGTAAATGGAATTAATCATTAAATTAAGCAATTCCTTACTCTCAGTTTCAAATTTTTTAATTTCTTTCATAATAATATCTCCTTAGCCTAGACTGACTAGGACTCACAGCATTTATAATTGTAATCGTATTTAGCACTTAGTCAAGAGGAGTGCTAATTTTTCTTGTAAAATTCACTCAAAAATTACCAAAAAATGGTCAAAAAATAGGCATTTTTAGGCAAAATATCAAAAACAATATTACGTAGTAATATTATAAAATATTTAGCACTCATGCTTGAAGAGTGCTAATTTTATGCTACAATAATGGTGAATAAAGGAGGATTTGACTATGAATATGAACCAAATTCCAGATTATGAGAATGATCAAGACATCCTTTCTAAGTTCGGTCGTAACATCAATGAAGAAGTCAAAAAAGGTAAAATTGACCCCGTCATTGGTCGAGATGAAGAAATTAGAAAAATCATTCAGATATTAGCCAGAAAAACTAAAAACAACGTCATCCTTCTAGGCGAACCAGGTGTTGGTAAAACCGCGATACTAGAAGGCTTAGCGGAACGTATTGTTAAAGACGATGTTCCAACCATATTAAAAGATAAGGAAATATATGAATTAGATATGGGTGCGCTTGTCGCAGGTGCTAAATATCGTGGTGAATTTGAAGAAAGATTAAAAGCCGTCTTAAACAAAATCAAAGAATCGGATGGCAAGATCATTCTTTTCATCGATGAAATTCATTTAATCGTCGGAGCCGGTAGAAGCGATGGTGCTCTCGATGCTTCTAATATGCTCAAACCAATGCTAGCAAGAGGCGAAATCGATTGTATCGGTGCGACAACCTTAAAAGAATATCGCGAATACATTGAAAAAGACCGCGCTTTAGAAAGAAGATTCCAACCAGTCTTAGTTAACGAACCAACAGTCAATGACACTATTACAATTCTTAGAGGTTTAAAAAACAGATTTGAATCATTCCATGGTGTCAAAATCACCGATGGAGCGTTAGTTTCTGCGGCTACATTATCTAATCGATATCTTACAAATAGATTCCTTCCTGATAAGGCTATTGACCTAGTTGATGAAGCCTGTGCTTCCATCAAAGTGGAACTCGCTTCTATGCCTGCAGAATTAGATGAACTTGAAAGAAAGATTAGACAATTACAAATTGAAAAAGTCGCTCTTTCAAAAGAAAGTGACGACTCTTCTAAAAAGAGATTAATTGATCTTAATAATGAATTAGATTCTTTGCTTAAAAAAGACCAAGAACTAGTCAAACAATGGCAAAAAGAAAAAGAAGAAATTAACAAAGTTAAATCGATTAAAGAAAAGCTCGAAAAAGCGAGATTTGATTTAGATGTTGCCTTGTCTCATTCTGAATATGAAAAAGCTGGTGAGTTACAATATAAAACCATCCCAGAATTAGAAAAGAATCTCAAAGAACAAGATATCGATGAAGATAATAAATTATTATCGCAAGTTGTCGATGAAGAACAGATTAGTAAAATCATTTCCAAGATGACTAATATTCCTTTAAGCAAAATCGAAAAAGGTGAAAGAGAAAAAGTCTTGGATTTAAAAAATACCCTCGCTAAAAGAGTGATTGGTCAAGATGACGCTATCTCATTAGTGAGTAACGCTATCCTTCGTCAAAGAGCGGGTATTAAAGATAGTAACCGTCCAATCGGTTCCTTCCTCTTCTTAGGTCCAACTGGTGTTGGCAAAACCGAAGTAGCCCGTGCACTAGCAGAATCACTCTTTGATAGTGAATCTCACATCATCCGTATTGATATGTCAGAATACATGGAAAAATATAGCACGTCCCGCCTAATTGGTGCCCCTCCAGGCTATGTTGGCTATGAAGAAGGTGGTCAATTAACCGAGAAAGTGAGACGTAATCCATATTCCATTGTCTTGTTTGATGAAATTGAAAAAGCTCACCCAGAAGTCTTTAATTTGCTCCTTCAAATGTTAGATGATGGTAGATTAACCGATAGCCAAGGCCGAGTAGTGGACTTTAAGAACACTGTCATCATCATGACTAGTAACTTAGGTAGTGAATATCTCCTTAATGGAGAAAGCGAGAAAGTTGAATCGCTCTTACATCAAACATTTAAACCAGAATTCTTAAACCGTATTGATGAAATCGTTTACTTCTCACCATTAAGCAAAGATACTCAAGCCAAGATCGTTGATAAGATGCTCAATTCTTTAAACGATAGATTAAAAGAGAATTATTATCAATTCTCCTTCTCAGATAGCTTAAAGAAATACATCTTAGACAGTGCTTATTCCGAAACCTATGGTGCTAGACCAATTAAACGTTTCATTCAAAACAAGGTGGAAACAGTCATCGCTAACGCTATCATCGCCCAAAAAGTCGATACCGAACACAAATATCTAGTCGATTATAATAACGATGACATAGTGATTAAATCATTGTAAGATGGTAGTAGATACCGAAAAGAAGGAAAAAATAATGATGAAATTTTTAAGATGCAAAGTATGCGGCAAGATCGTTGCCTTAGTTAACGATTGCTCAAGTTGTCCAACCAAATGCTGTGGTGAACCAATGGAAGAAATTCCAGTCAATACACAAGACGGTGCGCATGAAAAACATTTACCAGTCTATAAACAAGAAGGCAATATCCTCAAAGTTAAAGTTGGTGAAGTGGAACACCCAATGTTAGACGCTCACTACATCCAATGGATTGCAGTGGAAACCGATAAAGGCAATCAAAGAAAAGTCCTTAAACCAGGTCAAGCCCCAGAAGCAGAATTTGCTCTTTTACCAGGAGAAAAAGTTCTTGCTGTTTATGAGTTCTGCAATTTACATGGCCTTTATAAAGCCTAAAACAAAGATTAAAAAATCAACAAATTAAGAATGGATTTGATCCATTCTTTTTTTGAACAACACCCAAACAATGGTGTTTTCTTTAATTGAGAGCATAAAAATGATATTTTGTATAAAACAAAACGTTGACTATTTGTTTAAAAAATGATAAATATATATTCGAGAAAAGAGCAAAACTGGAGCAATCCAGTGACGCAAAACTACAGGGTCTTATAAATAAGATAGCCAGCAACCTCAACTTGTTTACGCAGTTGAGGTTTTATATTTTATGAGAGACAGCCAGTTGCCTTAAAGACGAAAAGGAACGTCTTTCACAAAGGTGACTGGGATTTTTATTAAATGAAACAAAGAAGAAGCAGAAATAGTTTAAAAATTATTGCAGCGACTAGCTTGACTATTTTCTCATTGGCTTCTGTTTTTGTTGCAACTTATGCTTGGTTCTGTGCTAACGAGGAACTCGATAGTAGTGGCATGCAAATCCAAATTTCTAAAGCTTCAGGCAGATTGCAACGCGTTTATTTCCATTCATTTGACGCTTCCGCTTCTTCAAATAGCACATTCAAATTTAATAAAGTTCCATTTGCGGAATATGAATATGACTGGGATCAAAATACTATTAACGTTGTAGAAAACAATGTCAATTCATGGAGGTTAGGAGATTACTCCTGGACCGAAAAGAACCAATGTATGCTCATTGTTTTTGCGTTTGATAAAGAATATACTTCCGCATCACAAGGAGATATGTTTGTTAGAGGCTTTACAGATGTTGGTGGCGATGATTTGGTTACAACTTATTCCGATGGTGGTGAAGCCTTATCTACAACAGGTGGTGGTTTCTTAGGTGCTAGAGATACCAACGGTACTCCGTTCTATACACTTCCACAAGAAGATATTTATGACGAAAATCATAAGGATCGTATTTTAAGACGTAGAGAACCAATGCTTGATGGAGAAGGCAACCAAATGTATGACAAGCAAGGTAGACCAAAATATTATGACTACTATGCATTAAGTTCAGTTGCGACATTCAGTCATACTACTTATGACAGCAGTTTTGATGCTACTTATGCACCAAATGCGACAGGCACAATTGATATTGCTACAAACAATCTTCAAACAACCGATGCGTTTACAACAATTAAAACCGATACTGACAAATATGTTTTTAATCAAGAGCCATATTTATTCAAATCTGATGGTAACAGCACCGTTAAATACGTAGCTTTAGTTGTTAATTATTCTCCTGATGCTATTGGTTATATTTATTCTACATATCTTGGCGATAGTGGTCTTAATAGATATGATAGTATTTTATATTTCACCTGCGATTGGCGATTAGAGGTGTTTTAGTATGAAAAGTAGAAAACCTTTACTCGTCGCTTTAGGATCAACGCTTTTTACCGGCTTGGTTGCTGTCGGTATTACTATTGCTTGGCTTTCTCCATCTGCTCATATGAGAAATGAAGACAACCCAATTGAAGGCGTTGTGCAAGATAAGTACTATAACTCCGGTGACGGATTAACATATGATACCGCTTACGAGATTACTCAACCTCGTCACCTTTATAATTTGGCTTGGCTCCAATATTTAGGTTTCTATAACAAAAGCGAAGGTATTGATAACCACCAATTCTATTTCAAATTAGGCAATAATATTGATATGTCTCAATTCGGTCCAATTCCTCCAATTGGTACCGAAGACAACCCGTTCGTCGGTAATTTTGATGGACACGGGTACATTATTTCTGGTGTTACCGTGACTAACGATTTCGACGAATATGTCTCTCACCCAAGCGCGATTGATGGCTGGGATAATGCAGATAAGAAACAGCCTCATATCCTTGGTCTTTTTGGTATTATCGGTGAATATCCTGATGGTAATAAACCAACAAATTATAGTTCTCAAATTAATGAATTCGTCAATACGGGTGTCAGCAACGCTACCATCCAAACAGTAACCAACGACTCATTAATGGGTATTGCGGCTGGTTATGTTAGAGATTCTAATTTAAATGATGATCATAATGTTTTAGCAAATGTTATCGTTGATGATTCAACTATTTCTCTTCCTTCTTCTGGCGCTACAACATCATATGGTAAAGACGTTTCAGGAAATAATCTTGAAAATATTTCTGACTACACTTTAGTCGGTTACACAAATAATGTTTCCGATGTTGTTAAAGCTGACGAAACAGTTTACGGAATTAACATTGATACGAATATTACATATAGCGCTTCTGAAAGTGGCAATATCGATGGTTGGGGCGGTTCTATTAATATGCTCAACCTATACGATAGAATCGTTGATATCCGTGATAACCATTCAACCGGCTTAACATCTTTTGACTGGAAGAAAAATCACGTTATTCGTCCAGGCGGTACAAAGAATGTTGCTGGTGATGACACAATAATTGTCGCTGATAGTGATGTTGATACAGGTAGTTCTGCCTCTATTAACTTAAGACAATTCAATCGCTCCACAGGCGAAAACTACAAAGCTGGCAATTACATGACAGCTCGAAGAGTCAACACTAATGCCCAAAACTATAATTACCTTACTGGGGGTATATATAACGTTTATAATTATCAAAAACTATATCATCACACAGGACACGTTATTACTGTTGATGGTACTAACTATTTGACATGCACAAATCCTGCTAATTATGCAGCAACAACTTCTGCTTCTTCAGATACTGCTCTTATTTGGACTGTTCCTGCGAGCGGAACTACCGGCAAGATTTACGCAAGATATAACAACATTGATTACTATCTTGCTGTGAACGGAACCTCTGTTATTTTAAGAACAAATGCCGCTAATGGCACTACTTGGGAAATCGATAGAGATATCGCCGGCCATGTCCGCTATGTATATAACGGAAACTATTTAACATATGAAAATGGCTGGAAAATGGTGGGCTTGCCAACTCTAAGAGAAGAACCAGTTGATCCAGAAGAACCAATTGATCCAGTTGAACCAACAGAACCACAGTTATCCGATTATTCTAGTCATGCTAATGAATATCAAATATCAGATGGTGATTACTATCTAAAATATAGCGGCGGCACTGGCGTTTTCTCAACCGGTTATTCGGATAGTTATTGGCATTTAACAAATCCTAATGGCTCAACAACAAAAATCTATGTTAATGACAATGGCACCATTCGTTATGTTCGTGTTGCAAGCACTACTGGTAGTTCTAATGCTAGTTTTACCACCACAGAATCTAGTGGTACCACTTGGAGTAAAGGTGGAACAAACCAATTCTATTATCGTTCTGGTAACCGCTATTACTATTTAAATCGTCGCTACAATAATAATTTATATGTTACAAGAGGCGGTAATAATGCTGCTCTTAATCTTTCTTATGCGACTTCGTTTACTCTTACACCTATGAGCACAATTCTTTATAACGAAGCTCACGAACAATGGGAAACAGACCATGCTGCTTGGGCGACTGCTCATGCTTCATTTCCTGCTGCCCATGCCGCTTGGGAAACTGCCCATGCCAATTATCTTATCGATCATGCCAACTGGGTAAATGAACGTAATGCTTGGGTTGAAGAAATGGCTGCTTTGCATCCGATTACTTTAGAATCTGCAACAAGAGATGGCCCAGATATTGATGCCGTTTATGACAGAACTGAGTATGGAATGGAATACGCATCAGAAAATACATCGTTCTTCCCGTTGAATGTTGTTAAAGATGATGAAGAAACACATACTGCCACAACAAATAATATTGCCAATTATCATCCAAAACAAACAAATACTGGTTATATCACAGTCGGATCAACTTTCACACCGACTGATACTAACTTGCATAGAAACGTTAGTACCATGCGTGTTTCTCGCTATAATGCTGTTGGTAGTACTAGTACCAGTCACCCAGATGGCGGCAATATTCAACACAGCTTCAAAACAGGCGATACTAGCCTCCATGATGTTAAAACGATTAACTCTAGTGGCAATGTTGTTAGCATAACAGATTCGGTTGCTGAAACATTTGAAAAGTACACTGATACAAAAGCATCGTTCGAAAATATTTTGACTTCTAGTAGTGCTGTTTCTAGCGGGACAAGATATCTATATGGTTTGCACTTTATGGATGCCACAATTTCTATGGACCATATTCTTAATGCTGACTGGGTCAATATTGGTGGCGTTCAAAAAACCAACTATGATTTACCAGTCAACGGTATTGACTTCAATTTAAAAGAAGCTGGTTTTATTAATTTCTTTGCCGGTGCTTATTTCAGTGATGAAGTTAATTCATTCTTCTCTTTGCATAAAGTTGTTAGAAGCGGTAATACAATCACGAATATTCTTGAGATTGAAGAAATTCTTAAGGATGCTACTACAACAGCAAAGAACCATTCATACGTTTATAAATTGAAAGATAAAAATGGAAATACTACATACTCATGCCCATATTCTCTTAACGCTCAAGGAACCAAAACTTCTTTGGTAAATGGCAAAGACCCAGAAGCTAATGATTTAACTTATTCTCAATTACCAAGTGGATACAAGGCTGCTGGATCCTCATGCTTCTCAACAAGCCAAATTAAAATCGATAGTGATATTACTAGTAATTTTGAATATTGCTTCTATTTTGAAATCCCAATGATAAGTTCGTCACAGAAGAGAATTCATATCAATACCCTGTTGGTGTTGCTTTAGTTAGCATTCCAGATATCGGAGACATCGGAACGAACGCTACTGTCATCAATGTTGACGCTTTGATTGATGATTCTGATTCTGCTTGTATGGTTATTGAGGCCACGGCTACAGGTGATTATGGCATTGATAGAAATACCGTTGATAATAACAACGATGATGTTGCCTTATCGCGACATAATCAGACGTTGGCGCCACCTGTTTACGCTGGTGATAACATTACAAAGGTTCACGAAGAAGGCGACTCTGCAAATATCGCGCCACGATCTATTACCCATAGTAATTTCACGATCAAGAGGGTGACTTATTACGATTACATCGTTAACGCAGACTCCCTTTACGTTACTACTGTTACTGATAGATCAGATGGCTTAAGAACCATTGTTCAATCTTTATATAATGGTGATTCAGTTGATTCAAAAAAACTTGTTGCAACATATACTTATGACGGCACAAATGCAACAGCTGCTCAACTTGCCAGCATGAAGATTTACAACAGTGACAACCATGGTATTAAGTTCACAGTTGATCAATTAACCGATAAACAAAGCGGCTTAGTGATTGCTGACAATAAGATGCCAAGCAATGTTGTAGTCACGTTCAAATTATTCTTGAACGGGTCAAGCGAGTTCGATCCATGTCCGGTGTTAATCGCCACAGTTGATGGTTCTGTTAGCACAAGTAAGAACTACTTGTTTGATAGTTACAAGTTCGAATTAACATCTGAAAACAATGGATCAGTAATTAAGGTCACTGTTTGGGACGGCACTCATGAAGTTTACTTCGCAACCTATGCTGTAACTGGTGCGCCGCAAACAATTACAATCGCATTGTAAAAAAAGCCATTCAAATAAGCGTTATTAGCGCATTGCTAGTAGCGCTTTTTTCACAGTATAAAATTAACCTATTATTTGAATAAGAATCCAACAAAAAAATATGTGATCAATTACGCAAAAATCAGCGTTAATTCCTCATAGTTTTTTGTTCTTTTCTGAACAAATTAATATTTTTATTCCCCGAAATATTGACACACTTATCAAATAGTGATAAAACTATTTAGAGAGAAAAGAGCAAAACCGGAGTAATCCGGCGACGCAAAACTATAGGGTCTCATGAAAGATAGCCAGCAACCTCAATTGTGCAAACGATTGGGGTTTTATAATCTTCAAAAAGATAGCCAGTTGCCTTAGTGATATGTAATATCACTACTATATTAGGCGGCTGGCATTTTATTTACAGTTTATGAAAAATAAAAGGATTGCGACAAGACTAAAAATTGTGGGTGCGACATTGACCGCAATCTTTTCCTTGTTCTCAGTCTTTACTGCAACTTATGCTTGGTTTGCCGCTAATAAAGAAGTTTCTGTGACTGGAATGTCTGTTAAAGTCAAAGCTTTAGAAGGCATTGAGTTCAATTTATATTATTTAGACTATTTCGGGATTAGAAATGGTGCTGGTTATAAGGATGGCAATTACGATACAGTTGCCCATTCTTTTGCAGGCTATGAGTTAGCGGCCGCTAATCCAGTTTTCAAAGAGGTCAATTTTGATACTGATGGTACTGTGATTGATGATCCTGATTACAATTTAGATCCAACTAGTATCAATCATTTATGGCCAAATCATAAACTCACTTACGCTATTGAATTAACTGGTGGCACATTACATTCTTTCAATTTGGATTCATGGGGTGAAATAACTTCACCAAGCGTTCTCACTAGAATCGATGATGAAGATGTTGAAATCCATCTTTCCTGGGCTATCAATATCTATGGCGGAGCCTATTATGTCACTAATACTGGTGAAGAAAATGTCCTTGCTGATATCTCCACTGGTTTTGCTTCATATATAGCAGACAATACCGTTGAAGATAAGTTCCTTTATAGTGAATCCAATATGGCGCCAGATGAAAAGCCAGCGATTAATATTGTTGATTCCATCTCTGGTTCCGCTGGTGGTTCTACACGTGTAATCTTGTATTTCTCCATCGAATTTTCCGATGATAGCAGTACTTACTATTCATATAACAATCCGTATTATACGAAAGACGAATTAGGAAATAGCAATTGCTACGAAAAACTTTCCTTAACCGATCTTTCTTTCAAATTGTCATAGGAGGGGAACGATGAAACTATTAAGTGGCATTAAAAAGATCTTCTCCAAGAAAGGCAACAATCACATCAAGATTGTCGCTTTTGTCGCGTTTGTTATTGGTAATTTAGCCGCTTTATCAGTTGCCACTTTAGCGTGGTTTGGCGTTAATGTTAGAGACTCAGTTATTGATATGGTGACTGGTGATCTTGATGTTGAAGTTAACAAAGTCACTGCTTATAAATACGTTTACCCATATTATCCTAACTCCACAGAATTCATTAACTACGATACTGATGGTGTGATTAAACAATACGTCATTGAAGACCACGTTCTTACATATGATGATACTGACGTCGATGATATCGCTATTTCTTCCGATAACGCCACAATCACTCTAGGCACTAGAAATGAAGGAACATTCACAACTGATTCCGCTAGTGCAACCAGTAAAAACGTTTGTGTCCCTTCAACAGTAGCCCCTGCCATTTATAAACCAGAATTTAGATATTACCTCATCGGGGACGGTCTTTTCTGTGGTGTTAATAGTAATTGGTCAATCACTGATTCACCTGCCTTTGCTTTAAGAGAAAGCGTCACCAACGAAAGAGCAGCAGTTCTTCAAGATGTTGTTGTTTCTGCAGGTTCCTCATTCGCACTTCTCGAAGTATTAGAAGAAATTGTCGTGGGTAACGTTACATATTCATATAACTACTTCCCAATTGACTCCATTGCTGAAAGCGCTTCTCCATTTAGAGTGATTGATGACGATAGTGATGGTCATGGCGATAGACTACTTTGCTTAAGAAGTGGCATTTATACATTCACATATTCACCAAATCAATTAAGTATTGAATTACGTACTCAAAATGCTGGTGCTAAAAAGGATATTTCTGTTATCACCAATAACTCTCTTGACCCAACCAAAATCAGTATTGATTACGCTGGTCATACAAACAAAAATAACCCAAGTGAACCTAATTACTTCCCAGATATCAGCGATTACATGCCAACCGCTATTTATGAGCAAAACACCACATTAGTGTTAGATGTTGAACTCAACTTCAAAAACGCTAATCCTGTGGATGCTAGTTTGAAGATTGAAAGAACAGCGGCTACAAGTAATTCCATCTATAACATCACTAATAAATACGAAGATGAAACGCACTTCTTAAATGACGCTACTTTAAGAGCGTCTGATTTTTATAACTTCTACGCTAAATTCACTAAGACTCCATATGCTACAACCGATGCTTTGTGGACAGATATCCATCACATTGCGGATTCAGATTCACAAAAATTTGCTAACGATACCACATATGATAGAACAATTGACTGTACACTCAATCTAAAAGAACTAGATGATTCTTTAGTGGTAGATGCCACTGACCCAGAAAGTCTCACTCCTAACATTTATCATTGTTATATCGCTATTGAATATGATTATGAACACTGCGAATATTTCTTAAATAAAAACCGCCTTGGTAAAACATATATTTTGGACCGTGATTTTGGTTTCCATTTCTCTGGTATCCAACATTTAGAGGAGGGAGCATAATATGAAAAAGATTAATGTTCTTTCCGCTTTACTCACTTCCACAATATCCTTAGCGGCAGTCGCTGTTGTTTTAAATATTGGTTCAACTATTGCCTTATATAACAAAACCGTCAGTGGTAATGGCACATATGGCGAAGTATCCTTGCGTTCTTACTATGAATGTGGTAGTGGTACGCAAGAAGACCCATTTGTCATTACACGTCCTCGCCATTTATACAACTTCTCTAGACTTCATGGTTTAGGCCTTTATGGTGAAAAGACATATTTCCAATTAGGCAAAGTTGACTTAGGTGGTATTGATTCTAACGGTCAGCCACTTTGCTATGTTGACGACTCATCCAACACTAGAATCTCTTATCTAGACATGAGCAGTTCTAACTTCAATACCATCCCAATCAATGCGATTGGTTCAGAAGCCTTGCCGTTCTATGGTGAATTCGATGGTCAAGATGTCGAAATCAAAAACTTAAACGTTTACGCTAACCCAGAAGATGCCGGTCTATTTGGTTATACCGCTCACGGGTCTTCTGTTCATAATCTCTTCTTAAGCGAAGTAACCATTCACGCTTTAGGTTATACCAGTGATTACGCTGATTTATATAATCCAGAAAGCACAATCGGTAATAACGTTTCATTCACCTATAATCCAAACGATGGTAGTGATGTCACCACAAACATTGATAAAGAGTATGGTGATACATTATTCTCTTATTTCTACGCTAATAACCTCACTGATTTTGAATATACAGCGCAAGGTTCATCCCCAATTCCATTTGTCACCATTAATGCTCCATCTAACAGTTATACATTTAACTCGTTGGTGTCTGGTGACTTAATCACCATTAATGAACAAAATCAAATCGCTCCTAATATGGATAGATTATTTGAATTCTTCAAAGAAAAGAAAAACGAAGATGAGGCTAAGTTCCCAATTCAAGCTTCCTCTTCTGTTTCATTAGTTGTTTCTAGCACTGATAGATATGGTCAAAAGCACTCCAAAGTTCTTTTAGCTTTAGAATATGACTTCACATTAGAATCCGAATCTTCTAACTTCATTTCCATGGGTGTCCGTGTCGGTGGTAACCATGGTAGTAATATCGGCTTAGTTGTTGGTCACTGTGATGGTTCTGTTTATGATTGCTATGTTTATAACGGTCATTTCAGAATGAACGATGGTGGTGCTGGTTATAGTAACTTAGCTAACGGCTCTAACCTTGGTTTAATTGGTTTGGTTGGTGGTACAGTACAAAACATCTTAGCGGATGAATCCGATGTCGGCGCTAAAGAAGGTAAGAACATCGGTGTTTTGGACTTCACAACTATTTATCGCGATATTATCGATAATAATTCATTTGCCCATTCCACTGATGTCGGTGGTACAGCAAGTTATGTGCCTTCCCCAACAACGAAGTACATGGATTATTTGCGTTATAACAATAATAACGTCTATGTTACTCAAGAAGTCGACTCTGTTTCATTTAAAGGCCGTACTATTGTCACAAATACTGATTTAGGTGTCTTTACAGTAGCAACTGACGCTACAACTTATGGCATTGGTGGTAGCTCTGGTACCAATATCGATAAATCCGTTGTCTTAACAGATGACGATATAGCAGTTGATGATATCAGTGGTAATGATAACTATTACATTTATTATTCGACTGGTGAATATAACAAGGATACCGCCACTAAAATTGGTTCAAGTTTTACCAATTATTTAAATTCATACAATTCTTCAAACACAACTACTGATAACTCGCATATTTTGCCTGGCCATCACTTCCCACGCAGAGACCAAATCTCTAGAGAATCATTTGAATTAAGAGAAGCAAGACAAAACTACTTTGTCCGTTTCAAATTAGATCCTAACTACCGTCGTGGTAAAGGCTTCTATTTCTCTGATGTTGATACCGACACTGATGGTGGTTCCTTCATGGCTGATTACTTTAACTACAAGTTAGTGGACCAAAATAGTCACCATATCCCAATTGGTAATAATAAGTGTGGCGTCATGCTTAAAAACAATCTCCGTCAAGATATTGGTGTATTCTCTGCAAGTTTTGCTCTACCAGATTTATCTCCACAACAAGCTGGTGGTGCAGCGGATGCCTACTGCTTAGAAGATGCTGAAGGTAATAGATACGTTAGTAACATGATTAACTTTGAAGTTAAAAATGATTTAGCTAACGTCACCATCGTGGCTGCTCCAACAGATAATACAAAAGCGGCAGCCTTAGGTATTTATAAACTCGATGATAGTGACTTCTCAGGCAGCATCGATTATGAAACTAGTAACTATAACCTTATGTTCAACCAAAAATATGATAATCCTGACTATGCATTCTTCATGCCATCCGATAGTCGCTTAACATATTTTGATTACCACATTAATAACTTAACTAAAAAAGGTGAAATCGGTACATTCTCAAGCGATGGTACTTTCACTGTTGCGGATAATAAGCTAGACGCTACTGTACCAACTGAATACGGTAAAACCGAACTTGGTTATGAAGCGGGAAAGACAAGATTGTTCGCTCATACATTCTGTTTGCCGAGAGGTAGATATTGCGTTGGTAGTGCCAGTAGTTCTTCTCAATGTGTACCAAAGGTCTATTATCTCTGTGCTCAAGGTCAGGATGATGGTCAATTCGACTTTGATGATACAGTTTTTGCCAGTGACGATAGAGTGGAAGATGTCGACTTCATCAACATTCCACGTTTTGCTAACGATGGTACAGAAAACATTTCCATCGTTGATATCACTACCTATAATCCAACTAGCCCAACTGAAGGCAACAGATTAGGTAACCGTAGATGTTATGTTGTTTTAGTTAACTCTGATCGTACG
>CADCCA010000007.1 GCA_902799855.1 uncultured Erysipelotrichaceae bacterium
AAAGTGGGACCTAAAGGTCAAATCACAATACCAAAAGAAGCTAGAGAAATGTTTGATATCAAAGAAGGCGAAACATTAATGGTTTTAGGTGATAAACAAAGAGGTATTGCTATTTTAAAAGCGGATGCCTTCTATCATATCGCGGAGGACCAAATTAAATGAGCGACATATTAAGATTAGAAAATGTTAGAAAAACATATCCTTCTTTTACATTAAAAGACGTTTCTTTTGTAGTTAAACCTGGACAAATAATGGGTTTTATCGGCCGTAATGGTGCAGGTAAAACCACAACTTTAAAATGTATTATGAATCTCATCCATTATGAAAGTGGAAAGATTTCCGCTTTTGAAACGGACATGAGCAAAAACGAACTAGAAAATAAACAACGTATCGGTTTTGCTTTAAGTGAACTTAATTACTATCCAAACAAAACCATTCGCCAATTAATGAACGTTACTAAAAGGTTTTATAAGAAGTTCGATGAGAAGAAATTTAATGAAGCCTGCCGTTTATTTAACTTAAATATTGATAAAAAACTTGAAGAACTAAGTAGTGGTATGAAAGTTAAATATTCTGTGGCAATTGCTTTATCTCATCATGCAGAATTACTTATTTTAGATGAACCAACTTCTGGACTTGATCCAGTTTCAAGAGATGAAATCTTAGATATCTTTAGACAAATTGTCAAAAACAAAGATAGAGCGATTCTTTTCTCCACGCACATCACTAGTGACCTAGATAAATGTGCGAGTGATATCACCTATATACATGATGGAGAAATCATTTATTCAGGCACGAAAAAAGACTTTGTTAATTCCTACTTATTTATCAAAGACAAATCTTCTAATAAAGAACTATTAAATGAATACATCGCCTACAAAGAATTCGACGATCGTATAGAAGGATTAATCAGTCCAGATAAAAAAGGTCTCTTTATTAAAAACAAAATTGAACCACAAGAACCAGATTTAGAACAAATTATGGTCTACATTGAAAGGAGCAAGAAAGAAGATGAAAGCTTTGATTTAAGATGAAAGCTTTGATTTATAAAGAGATGCGCTTATCCATGCATCCTATTTGCTATATCTTTATCGCTTTATTTCCTTTAATGATTCTCATTCCTTCTTATCCTTTAGGAATCGGATTCATCTATGTTTTAACTTGTTATCCGATTCTCTTTTTAGGAGCGAACAAAGGACAACAAAGTAATGATTTACTTTATTCCACTTTATTGCCGGTGAGAAAAAAAGATATCGTCATGGCTAGAATAATCACCGTGATCATCATGCAAGTCGCCTTCATGCTCATCATGAGTGCTTTATATCCTTTAGCGAGAATAATAAATGCAAGTATCATCGCTAGTAGTGAAGACCCAAAAGAATATACCATTCCTGGGTTAGGGCTTAATAGCTATGTCCTTGTCTTAGCCTTTGCTGTTATCGGTTATGCTATCGCCGATATCATCTTCTTCCCTATTTATTATAAGAATGGTAAATCTATCGTCATGTCTACTTTATTTACTATCTTAGGATTTGTCGTTTATATCGGTGTGGCAACTATCGGTTTACCATATATTCCTGGTCTAGGAATAATGAATAATCTTCATATCGGCATTCAATTCGCTATATTAGCTGGAGCAATTATCTTATCATTCCTACTACATATTCTTGTTTATCGAGCATCTTCTAAACGATTAGAAATGGTGGACTTCTAATTTAATAAGCACAAATAACAGTATTGATTCATTCAGTACTGTTTTTTTATTTGTGCTAAACAACTAAAAGTAATTGTTTTACAATTATATTAACATGAAGAAAATACTCATAGCCCTATTAGCGACAGCAACAGTTTTCTTTACCCTTGTTTTTACTCTTGGGTCAATATCAAGAAATAGAAAAGATGCCTTCCAAGTAGCGATGGTCACTGACTTTTCTGATGTTAACGACGCTTCTTTTAATCAAGCGTGTTACGAAGGGGCAAAAGAATGGTGCCACGAAAACAATATTAAGTTTAATTACTATAAACCATCAAGCATCTCTCTAGCGGAAAGAGTTAAGTCTATTAAACTCGCTATTGACCGCGGATATGATGTGATTTTATGCCCTGGCTTTGCTTTAGGCGCCGCTATTGCAGAAGTTGCTCCTAAACATCCAGAAGTGAAATTTATCGGTCTAGATATTACTCCAGGAGATTTCCCAAGTGATTTTACCTTAACTGATAATATTTCTGTTTATAACTACCATGAAGAAATCGCTGGCTATCTCGCTGGTTATGGTGCGGTCAAAGAAGGCTTTACCAAACTCAGTTATTTAGGCGGTATGGCCTCTGCTCCTGTTATTAGATTTGGTTATGGTTATATTCAAGGTATCGATGCCGCCGCGCAAGAATTACAAACCAATGTCGAAGTCCAACACGTTTATGGTGGTCAGTTCTTTGGTGATAGTGAAATCTATAAATACGTTGATAACTTGTATAAAGTTAACAATACCGAAATCGTTTTCGCTTGTGGCGGAAGTATTTATACTTCGGTTGCCCTTGCCGCTAAAGAAAACGATGGTTATATGATTGGTGTTGATAGTGATCAAGCTCCAATTATTGACCGCGATTATAAAGAAGGCATTTGTATTACAAGTGCGATGAAAGGTATTAAACAAACCGTTATTGATAAATTAGATGATTATTATTCCCACGATATTTGGGAAAAAGGCATTAATAATCTCGGTTTAGTGTCAAGCGAAAACCCAGAACATAATTACGTGCAACTCGCCTTAGACCATTGGAGAATGAATAACTTTACCGTGGAAGATTATAAAACATTATTAGAAGAGATTATGAACGGCACTAAAACCGTTTCTCCTGATATTGATGATTACCCAGAAGTAAGCGAATATACAAAAGTATATTATCGAGGTTCGATTAAGTAATATGAAAGACGTATACGCCATTGAGATGTTAGGTATTACCAGAAAATTTGGTAATATTTTGGCTAACGATCATATCGATATTCGTCTTAAAAAAGGTCACATCTTAGCCTTATGTGGTGAAAATGGTGCGGGTAAGTCAACAATCATGTCCATTCTTTTTGGTCTTCTTGAACCAGATGAAGGCGTCATTAAAAAAGATGGTGAAGTGGTGAAAATCACTAATCCTAACGATGCAACTAAACTCAACATCGGTATGGTCCATCAACACTTTAAACTCGTTGATACTTTTACAGTTTTACAAAACATTATCTTAGGTGATGAGACACTAAAAGAATACACGGGTAAGCTAAATTTCTTCAAAAAGGCTTTCAATTATTTAAATAAGCACCTTTTCAAACTAATTGATTATAAGAAGGCGAGAGAAGAAATAAATAAGATTATTGATCAATATGATTTAAAAGTTGATTTGGATAAAAAGATCAAAGATATCTCCGTTGAGATGCAACAAAAAGTCGAAATCATTAAAATGCTTTATCGCAAAAACGATATTCTCATTTTTGATGAACCAACCGCTGTTTTAACCGAGCAAGAAATTCAAGACTTCTTGCAAGTTTTAAAAAATCTTAAAAAAGAAGGTAAATCCATTATCTTCATCTCCCATAAACTCAATGAAGTATTCGATGTCAGTGATGAAATCACTGTCATTAGAAAAGGTCAATATGTCGATACTGTAGAAACTTCTAAATCTTCTAAAGAAGAAATCTCTGCTTTAATGGTGGGAAGGAAATTAAAAATCATGGTTGAAAAACCACCACAAACACCAAAAGAAGAAGTCTTAAGAGTGGAACATCTAACAATGATTGATCCAATCAGCAAAAAGAAAATCGTTAATGATGTTTCTTTCAATGTTAGGAAAGGTGAAATTGTTACTCTTGCAGGTATTGACGGCAATGGTCAACAAGAAGTCATATATGGTATCACCGGTCTTAAAAAAGTCCAAAATGGCTATATCACTCTCGGGGGTAAAGATATATCCACTCTTTCAATTAGAGAAAAGATCAAAGCGGGTATTTCTCATATCCCAGAAGATAGACATAAACACGGTCTTGTTTTAGATTATTCAATTTATGAGAATTCGGTCTTAGACCGTTACTATGAAAAAGAGTTTTCAAAGTTCTTCTTTATTAACGAAAAATCCATAAAGAAATATGGTGATGATTTAATTGATAAATACGACATCCGTTCTAGTGGTGATGGCAACACCATTGTTAGAGGTATGAGTGGTGGTAATCAACAAAAGATTATCATCGGTCGAGAAATCGAACGTAACCAAGATCTTTTAATCGCTGTTCAACCAACTAGAGGCTTAGATGTTGGAGCGATTGAAGGCATCCATGAACTATTATTGCAACAAAGAGAAAATAATAAAGCAATCTTGCTCGTTTCTCTTGAACTTGATCAGGTCTTCACTTTATCCGATAGAATCCTAGTCATGTATGAAGGCGAAATAGTCGGTGAATTCACTCCTCACGAAGTGACCAAGCAAAAACTAGGTTTATATATGTCTGGCGCTAAAAAGGATGAAGTGAACGCTATTAAGGAGGATAAACATGAATAAAATCAAAATGTTTTTCTCCTCTCTTATAAAAAAAGATGCCACTAAGACAGTCATCACTTCTTTATGGTGTGGTCTTACGGGCTTAATCCTAGGTTACATAATTTTATTATGTATCAATGTTAAAGAAGCCTCATATGGCATGACTTCTGTTTTAGGTAACTATTTGATATTCTCTAGCCCACAAGATAGGCTCAATTATTTTGGACAAACGCTAGCCAAAACCGCACCTTTAATCGCCATGAGTTTATCAATCCTTGTTTCTTATAAAGCGGGATTATTTAATCTTGGTGCTTCGGGACAATATTCTATGGCGGTAGTCATTATCTCATTCTTAGGAGTGGGGGCTAACTTGCCATGGTGGTTAACGATGGTTATTGCCATGATTGTAGCGTCCCTATGGTCAATGATATCTGGTGCTTTAAAAGCTTTCTTCAATGTTAACGAAGTTATTTCTGGTATTATGCTCAACTGGATTGCCTTATATTTTGCTAACGGCCTTTTATCCACTAATAGTCAAGTTTGGGATAGTGCCCATTCCGAATCATATAGCATAGCTACTTCTTCAAATTCCTATATTCCTTCAATAGGATTAGACAAATTGTTCGCTGGCAATTCCATCGTGGGATTAGGCATGGTCTTAATCTTAGTCATCGTAATCATCATCTTTATATTATTTAAAAAGACCACAATTGGTTATGAATTAAAAACAACTGGTTTAAACGAAGATGCCGCTAATTATGCTGGTATTAACAAAGTTAAAAGCATCTTAATTGCCACAGCCATATCTGGCGCTTTAGCAGGTCTTGCCGCTTCATTGAATATACAAAACGGCTTTACTTCTTGGAGACTTTCTTCCACGCCACCAGATATCGGATTCCAAGGTATTTCATCAGCCTTCTTAGGAGGATTACATCCAATAGGTGTGATCTTCTCATCATATTTCATCGTCCATATCACCGAAGGTGGTTCAATGATTACCGATTTAGGTTTCTCCCCAGAAGTTGCCTCAATTATGACATCTGTCATCATCTATCTTTCTGGTTTTGTGGCCTTCATTAAAGAGATTATGCACAAAAACGAAATCAAAAATGAACTCAATAAACTTTCTAGAGGTAAGGAGGGCGCGGCATGATTATAGTTTTATCAACATTATCATTCCTTTTAGCCTATATCGCTGTTTTAACAATAACCGCTTTAGGTGGCATGTTCTCAGAAAAAAGTGGTACCCTCGCTTTATCTTTAGAAGGATGTATGACTTTTGGTGCCTTTACCGCTGGAATTGTCATGTATGTCTTACCCGCTAGTGTACCTAACGCTATAAGTGCTTTAATTGTGATTATTACCGCGTTAGTTAGTGCTGGATTATATTCCTTATTATTAGCGGTGGCTAGTATTACCTTTAAAGCCAATCAAACATTAGTTGGTACAGCCTTAAATATCTTAAGTACCGCAATAGCGGTGGTCTTAATTAAACAAGTGACTAGAACTGAAGCTTTACCTGTAGGTAATTCTCGACTTAATTTCACGAGATTCTACGAAATCTTTAACGTTGATTTATTCGGTATTCAAGGTGTGAAGTTTAACTGGCTAGTTCTCATCGTTTTAGTTTTAGTGCCAATCGTCTATGTGCTCATCTATAAAACCCAGTATGGCCTTAGATTATCTAGCTGTGGTGAAAATCCAAGCAGCGCTGATTCTTTAGGCATTAACGTGAAAAAGACACGCTATATCGGTGTCCTTGCTTCTGGAATATTCGCGGGATTAGGTGGCTTATTGCTCATTACGATGAACGCAGAATGGGAATTCGCTAATGGGGCGAATGGCTTTGGTTTCCTCGCTTTAGCGGTTTTAATCTTCGGTCAATGGAAACCTCTATATATCTTCCTAGGAGCCTTTGTCTTCTCCTTATTTAAGACTCTATCTGTTGTTTATCCATCCATCGACTTCTTATCTAATTTAGGTATCTCTTCATATTTCTATTTAGCGTTACCATATATTGTTTGCTTAATCGTTTTAGTGTTTACCAGCAAGAAAAACTCTGGTCCAAAAGCCCTTGGTAGACCATACGATAAGAGTAACATCTAACAAAAAAAGATCCCGAAGGACCTTTAATCTTTATAGAATTTCATTTCATCAAAGTATTTTTGAATAACTTCATTAAATCTTTGATATAAATCGTCATCTTTATCTTTGCCCGCAAAGCCAATCGCTTTGTATTCATTTCTTAATTCTTTGACTTTGGCGATTTCTTCTTCGCTGAATTCAGAATTAGCGAGTAAGATTTTAGCCTTCTTAATCAAGGCTTCTTTCTTTTCTGCTCTTTCTTCAAATTGCTTGAGCATTTCCCCGTGTCTTTCTTTCTTCTTTTCTTGGAATTCATCCATTACTTTAGCGAAGTCTTTCCATAAGTATTCATCGCCTTTACCAGAATAGCCAACTTCTTTCCATTCTTTTCTTAAGGCATCCATTTGTTGATTAGCGTCTCTAATATTTTCAACTTCTAAGACTTTTTTGGCTCTTTCGATGATGTCTTCTTTTTTGCTTCTTTTTTCCGCGTTAGATTTATCTAATTCTTCAAAGAACGCTCTTTTCTTCGCGTAGAATTCATCTTTAATTTGTCTAAATTCATTCCAGAGTTCATCATCTTTTTCTTTAGTGGATGATCTACCAGCTTTTTTGAATTCTTCAAATAAGCGATCAAGTTCACGGTTAGCCGCTAAGATTTCTTTTTTATCTAATAGTTTTCTAGCTTGTTCGATAATCTTTTTCTTTTCATCTTCCGCAGACACTAAAAGTTTTGGTTCCTTTTTAGCGAGTTCGTTAAATAAAGCGATAAACTTATCGGTTTCTTCTTGTTCGAAGTAACTATCTTCATCTCTACCAAGATAGAACTTATATTGTCTTCTTAGAAACTGTAAGTCTTCGTTTCTATTATCTAAATTTTCTTCATTAAGAAGTTCTTTTGTTAAAGCGATTAATTGTTGTTTATCCATAATGTTCTCCGTTAACCACTATATATTCTAACCGATTATTTTAAAAAGATAAGGAATATGAGATAAAAATATATATTTTTCTTAAAAAACTTAGCAAAATCCGATGATATATAAATAAAAATAGTATCGAAATATCGATACTTTTGTCTTTTGAAACATTTTTGTTGATAAATATGTCGCATGCGATATAATTTAAGCAGATGAGGAGGAAACTATATGAAACTCGCAATTAGATACTTCACAAAAAGTAAAAAGGGCAACACTGAAAAAATCGCTAAGTTCATTCAAGAAAAGATTAATGTCGAGGCCCTAGATGTCACTCATCCATTAGAAGAAGAAGTGGAACAATTACTTCTTGTTAATGCGATGTATGCTGCCGATGTTGATAAAGAGATTAAAAATTTCTTAAAGAGCAACGCTAGTAAGATTAAATGCTTAATTAATATCAATAGTAGTGCTTCTGGCGCTTCTACCTATAAAGCGGTCAAGAAAGTGTGCGATAAAAATAACATCGCTATTTCAGATAAAGAATTCCACACTGTAGCGTCTTGGATCTTCATTAATAAAGGCAGACCAAACGAACAAGACTTCGCTAGATTAGAAGAATTCCTTAAGGAAGTTACTAAATAATGGATAAATACGATTCATTATTGCTCAAAAACCAACTCTGTTTTCCGACCTACGCTGTCGCTAATAAGATTGTTAGAAAATATCAACCCTTATTAGATAAGATTAATCTCACATATACACAGTATATTGTCATGATGGTGATGTGGGAAAAGAAAACAGTTAATGAAAAAGAGCTATGTGACGCTTTAAGATTAAAAACCAACACCTTAACTCCTTTGTTAAAGAAGTTAAAAGAAAAAGGTTTTATCTCCATTAATAAAGATCAAGAAGATAAACGTAACTTAGTTATTACATTAACTAAAGATGGTGAAGCCTTAAAAGAAAAAGCGGTGGATGTTCCTCCATCAATCGCGATTACGAAAAAGGAGAATAATATTATGTCAGTTTATGATTTCAAAGTTTTAAACCAAGCCGGTGAAGAAGTTAGTTTAAAAGAATACAAAGGTAAAGTCCTTCTAATTGTTAATACTGCGACAAAATGTGGTTTCACCCCACAATATGACGCTATTGAAAAGATGTATGAAGAATTCAAAGAACAAGGATTCGAAGTCTTAGACTTCCCATGTAACCAATTCTTCCATCAAGCGCCAGGAAGCGATGAAGAAATCAATCAATTCTGCTCCCTTAGATTTAACACCAAATTCCCAAGATTCAAAAAGGTGGATGTTAAAGGCGCTAATGCCATCCCATTATATCAATGGTTAATTAGACAAAATGAAAAAGGCAAACCACAAGCCATTAAATGGAACTTCACTAAATTCTTGATTAATCGTCAAGGTGAAGTCGTCGCTAGATTCAGCCCAACCGATAAACCTGAATCTTTCATTGAACAAGTGAGAGAAGAATTGCAAAAATAGGCTAGAGCAATCCTTTATCAAAAAAGGGACCTTATATATAAAGGTTCCTTTTCTTTTACATTACTTTGAATTGATGTGGATCAAGATTTCCACATGTTGGATCGATATTGTAATTATCTTTTTTATCTTTTGCTTCAATGTAATATTTAACTTCATCACCATTTTTTAAGCCTTGGAAGGCAAATGTATAGTTTGATGTTTCTAAATATTGATACATTGGGCTAGTGACATAACTTGAATCATTGATTGAGTAGTGGATACTAACATCTTTAATATCTTCTTTAGCATAGCTAACAACATTAGTTTTAATCACGTAATTATCTTGATACGCTACTTCTCCATGATAAACTTCACGAGAATCAATAAAGACCATATTTTGATCAGGTACTTCATGAGTGCGGCAGTGTAAGGCATCGGTATTAAGGAATTGCCTACCATAAGAATCTGACGCTCTAAAACCTTTAATACCAACAACGTCATAGCCTGGTAGGGCTTCTCTATAAACCTCTAAGGCCTTGTTGTTATAAGTAGAATTACTACCTAAAGGCATATAAACATGTCCGTTAGCGATTAATGAGTTGGTGTAAGGTGCGACAGTAGAACCACCTGGTTCTTCAATACGATAAATACGGTAATTATAGCCATAAGCACATTTAGTGTTCGCTAATTCGTTAGCCACTTGTTCATAGTACTGATAGCGAGGATTGCTTTCAGGCAGTTTGGCAACAATAATCTTATCAGGTGCAACAATCTTACCCCAACAGTCAATATGGGCGATATAGTCGCCTTGAGGGTCAATAGTGATAACATAGTTATCTGTACCTGTATATTGCTTCATTTGATTGAGTACATTGGTTTTGTTGTTATTATTTTCACTAACAACCAAATCATCGCTAAAAGCGGTGCCTCTTCCATCTTGCATGAGGTTACCACCAGTATGGGTGATATTCATCTTAGAATAAGACATATTGAAATATGTTGCTAGTTTGCTTGGCACAGCATTTTGTTCGTATCTAGGACGATTATATGTAAAGTCCACAATGGACAAATCTTTATCATTAAAGACATAGAAAGGAGAGAAATCTCTCACCCAATAAGCATAATCATCATCGATTGGCATATCGATAAAGGTAATGTTATCCATGTTCGCGCCTGCGCTTGTTAAAGATGATTTAGCAGCGTTAATGCGAGAAGTGCCGGTTGATCCTGGATTCACTAATAACAGAATCTTATTATGTTCAGATATTGTCGCATATGCAGCAGTCGGCATATTGAATGGGTAGCACATCTTAATCATCTGAGATGGCTCAAATTCACCAGGCATTCTTTTAGAGAATGTTGCAATAGGGCTATAGTTATCTAAATAATCAAAGTTGATACTAGAACTTTGTGAAGAAGAACTAGAAACACTGGAACTTGCTTGACTAGAAGAACTGCTAGCCGCGCTACTTGAAGCAATGCTACTAGATGATGAACTAGATGAGCTACTACTATAAGAGCTTGAAGATTGTTGAGAACTACTAGAAGATTGTGAACTTGATGTAGTGGAGCTAGAAGTCTCAGAAGAACTCATCATAGATGAACTACTTGTCTCACTCGTTGAAGAAGTTGCACTAGCGTGGCTAGATGAATTACTTGAAGATGAGACAACATTACTTGATGACTTTGTCTCACTAGAAGAACTATTGAGACTAGAACAACTTTGATAACTGCTTTCTGAAGTAGTGGTTACTTCGCTTGAACTAATAACTTTGCTACTTTCATTAGATGATGAAGATTCCGCTGAAGAACTGGATTCATTAGAAGAATCAGTAAAAGAACTAGTGGAACTAGATGAGACATTTACCGCACAAGAAGATAATGATAGGGCGGTTAACATTGTTAAGATGCGAATTAATGGAACCTTTTTCATAACTCTAACTATTATAAATTAAATTAATTAAAGATAAATATAAATAATAACACGCGTGAAAACAGACGATTTAAGAGACTTTAATATAATTAATGCTATTTATCGTCTTTTTCTTTAAATAATCTAAAAATAAGGAAAAACAAATAAAAACCCTCATTCATTAACGAACGAGGGTAATTAATTTAAGTAATACTTACTAGAATAAGCTTCTCCAGTTAGTGAATGATGTTTCACTAGATGGATAATAGTAGGAACTAGCAGCGATGAAGCCTAAGCCATTGGCGTTACCAGCAGAACTACCTTTTCTTGAGTAGGCCACTAATTGTTTATAAGCGGTCTTAGCAGCACTAATCTTATCCGAGAAGGAAGAGAACTTGCTATTGTTACCTAACTTATTCAAGAAGTCATAGCCATCGATTTGGCTACCGCTGAAGCTCTTTGTGCTATTAACGATGCTGTTGAATGTGCTCTTGTTACTACTGACAGTAGTCTTGATAGTACTTGCCATAGATTCGATAGCGTTGAAATAGGTTGGCATCTTGCTTAAATCTAAGTAAGAAAGTGTTTGATCTTCACCATATGTGGAGATAAATGAGTCACAATTTGCTTTTAAGATTGTTCTAGTATCTTTGCCGGCATATAAATCATCGACCCAGCCGCTATAGACCCAACCTTCACCAACTTCTGATTCTTGTGAACCAACCATGTAGTTGAAGTATTTGGAATTGAATTCAGCAACGTCTTGGATTTGCATAATGCAAGCGTCATAACCGATGAATTCGAGTTTATCGATGCCACGAGCAGATAAGACGTTCTTGAAAGCGGCTGATGTTTCTGAATTTGTTAAGCTGTCGCTATTATAGTTTTCGTCGAAGCAAACGCCATCTAATGCGCCACCATGGTTCCAGAAGATAACGCCAGTATTTTCTGCTGGATAATTATCTAAGCCCCAGTTTAAGAATGATTCTAATGTGGATTGTTTACCCATACTGGCTTTAGCAATTTTTTGATCTAAAACAAGGCTTTGGTTTTCAACGTGATAACGGGATAATTTGTTGGCGTCAATGTTATAACCGTGCCAACTTCTTGAACCACCGGTTTCAATGATGAAGTTAACATCATCTGGTTGGTTCTTAACGCTTAAGATTTCTTCAATATCAGCAGTACCATAACCAGAATAACTTTCTAAGTCAGCACCGCAGAGATAAAGCAAAATTGTCCAAGCAGCACCAGTAAATTCTTTGGTTTCAACCTCAAATGTTGCTTCTAAATTATTACCTCTAGATTTTGTTCTTGCTGTGATTGTGGCTTTACCAGCGCTAACGGCGGTGACAACGCCATCGTTATTAACAGTAGCCACAGCTTCATTAGAAGAAGACCATGTTATTTCATTGAATGAATTAGAATTAAGTGGCGTATAATTCACTGATAATTGAGCAGTCTTATCAATAGAGATGCTTTGTTTACCACTTAAGGAAATGCTTGTTGGATAAATGATATTGGTCTCAACAAGATTAAAGATTTGTGGATAGACTAAGTTAGTACCAATGACACTCTTAGTGGTTGTCATTCTTCCTGTAGCAGGATCATAACATAAACGACCGAATGTTTTATTGGCGTTCATGATAATAGCGCATCCTGTTTGATTGTTGAAGGTGATGGTCCATTCTGTAGAACCTTCATTCCAACCGATGTTACCAATGTCGCTAGCGCCAAGTTTTCTACCTAACATATCGGTAAGAGTCCAGTAACTGTCAGTAACTTTATTTAATGTAAAGCGAACTGTTGTTTTGGAAATAATAGCAGGACCATTATCTTCGAATTTGCATTGAGTGGTGCTGAAATAATCACCTTCAAGACTTGTCGCGATAATTGATTGCTGAGCGTTGCCTAACACGACAATTTGATTTTCTTTAAGACTGGATTTTTCACTAATTAACGCACCTTTGTAACCTTTATCTGGGAATTCATTAAAGTAATTGACCATTAAAGAGAATGTCTTATTAACGGTTTTGAAAGTAATAATGGCATCAGCGTTATCTTTCTTAGCCACGAAGCTACCATTATCTTCGTCAATGGTCCAGCCATCGTTATTCAATAAGACTTTATATTGATCAGCGATGGAATCAGTACCAACTGTTCCTTCATCAAGAGTGGTGGCATAGAAATATTTGCTACCGTCTTGTTCAGGCTCTAAGCTATCAGTCCATTCATCAAAACCAACTGGTTCTGGAATAGATGTTTTGATAGCTTGGAGTTGTAAGAATGAACTTAATTTTTCACTTGGGAATTTATTCATTCTTTCTTTCACGCTGACATTTAATGAACATGTTTTGCCTTCAAAAGTAATAGTGAGGTCTTGAGCACCTGGATTTTCATTGTTGTAGCCTTCAACTTTATAGTTTTCAAGTTCAACAGTGGAACCATCAGAGTATGTGCCAATGACAGTAATATCTAAATCTTCACCATATTCATAAGCATCTTTATTGCTAACTGCGGTGATGCTTACTAAAACAGGATTATTAACTGTGACTTTGAAGGTATATGTTTTATCTTCATAAGTAACGGTGACTGTTTGTTCACCGGATTGTTCTTTGTTATAACCGCTTACTTTATAATCAGTGATTTCTTTTGAAGAGTTATCAGAATAAGAAGCAGTAACTGTTAAGTCTAAATCTTCACCCCATTCATAAGATTCTTTGCTAGTAACAGCGATATCCACTAAGGATGGGTTATTAACTAAGACTTTTAAGGAAGTGGTTTTACCTTGATAACTAACTGTAATTGTTTGCTCACCAGATTCTTCTTTGTTATAACCACTCACTTCATAATCGGTAACGTTAACAGTGGAACCATCGGAATAAGAAGCAGTAACTGTTAAGTCTAAATCTTCACCCCATTCATAAGATTCTTCGTTATTGATAACATCGAGAGAAACAATGATTGGGTCATTCACTCTAATCTTTAAAGTAGTGATCTTGGTTTGATAAGTGAAGACAACGTTTTGTTCGCCAGAAATATTAGGATTATAACCAATCACTTGATATTCAGTAACTTCAACGGAAGTACCATCTGAATAATTAGCGAAAACCTTTACGCTTAATTCTTCACCGAATTCAAAAGAATCTTTAGCTGGAACAGCGGTAATGCCTTCTAAGACGACTGGTTGACTTGATTGTGCGTTTGAATTATTGCTGTTTTCTTGACTGTTGGAGTTGGTATGGTTAGAGGAATTTTCAAAAGAAGGATTGTTTGAATCACCAGAAACAGAACTACCACAAGCGGTAATTGCCATGAATAATCCAGTGACTATTGATCCGAGTAAGAATATCTTCTTTGATTTGTTAACCATAATGTTTCCTCCTTGCAGTTTTATTAATAAAACAGCACATTAAAATTATATCTTATTATTTTAGTCTTCTATTTTGATTAAGCAAGAAAAAAGGAACAGAATTTCTTATTCTGCTCCTTGATAGATACTTATATTGTATAAATGTAAGCATTAAAAAAGGCCCTAGATTATCTAAGGCCTAATTTATAGTTTTTAGCTATTAACCGTTTGGTTGAGCGGCAACGATTTGAATGACTGTAATGGCAGTACCATTATAGTCTTGAGTAGAAACACGATACAAAAGAACAACTTTGTTGTTGAAGACATATGTACATGATTCATAATCATAGCCTTGTGTTTGATCAGCGAATGAACCTGTATCGGAATGACCAGCTGTCCAATCTTGTGCTAATTCGAAACCTGTTGGTGTCCAACTTGCCAATAAATCTTTAACAGTGCTAGCTGGATTACTTTCAGCATAATAGGCACCACCGAATGAGTAGTATGGATAGCCAGCTTGTTCGGATAAGTCTGTTGGAGTTTTGCCTAAATGGTTAAGAACTTCAGTAATAGCAGTTAAAGCTGTCCAATCTTGTGCAACCTTAATTTGAATGTCGATGTAGACCATACCTGCTCTATTGATATCAAGACCATTCCAAGCGCAGAGATCGAGTTGATCATTTGGAGAAGCGTAGTGCATATCGCCATATTGGTCAGCACCGGCTTCAACATAGTTAGCAGCTAATAAATCAGCTTGATATTGAGCGACAGTAGCAGCTTCTGCACCTGATTCAACTTTGAATTGTAATTGCAAGCCACCTGATGTCACAAACGCGTAATCAAGAGCAATACCTGAGAACGCTGGAATAACATCTGTAACACCCTTAGAAGCTAAGTATTCAGCGATTTCATCAGCTGGGAATTCAGCTGGAAGAGCAACTGTACAAATTAAGCGGATGCAAGCATATGTTTCAGCAGTCCAGTCTTGAATATCAACTTGGGCATAAGAACCATCATCGAATGTGATTCTTGCATAGAAATTGCCTTCGTCATCGCTATCACCGACAACCCAGCCGGCTTCTTCCATTGCGAGAGCAAATTCGAACATTTCATCATAATCGGATTCGTAAACATCAACTTCTAAACCATCGATAGCAGCAACTTCTCTAATGCCGAAGTAGGCATCTGGGCTAGCTGCAGCATAATCTGGAATTTCGACTTCCATATCGTTGTTTGCGAAGAAGTCAACCATAGCAGCACTTGCTTCAGCAGCGGTATGTGGTTCGACTGGTTCTACTTTGTAAGAACCATAGAAGTCAATGAATGTATAACCACGTGTGTATTCAACTGTCATATAAGTTAAATAGTCATCTGGTAATTCATAGTCTTCCCAGGAATCTTCCCAAATGAAGCCTGCGGCGAATAATTCGTCAACGATTTCGTCAACGAAGTCACCTTTTGTGGCTAAGAGACCAGTTGTTCTGATTTGACCAACGTGGCTACCTGAACCTTCATATGTTTCGTAGTCAACGAACCAATCGCCATCTTCGTTAACTGGTCCAAAGACGTTTTCTTCTAAGAATGCTAATTCGATAATATCGGCTGGCCAACCTTGAACTTTTGTAAGACCGCCATTGATTAAGTCTTCTTCTGTATAGTCTGGGACTGGGAGATAGACATCAATTTCGTTACCGGCGTCATAATCGTCTGTCGCTTCAAAATATTCGAAGGAAAGTTCAACACGGCCGATTTGAGTGTCTTTAACGTAATCACCGAATTCGGCGTTTTCGTCTTTAACCCAACCATCATCTAATAATTTCCATTCATAGTTTTCGAGCATATTGTTTTCGTTGTCGTCACCGATAACGTATAAACCAAAGCCGTAATTATAATATTGGTCACTGTAGTGGTGGTAGCGTGTTTCTTGATTGAAATCAGCAAATGGTAAGCTTTGACCGATGTAGTTCCACATTTCTGTTTCGATTTCTGGACCCCATCTGTCTTCGTTTTGTCTAATGTTAGCAAGTTTAACCCAGTAACCATTGAATTTACCATAGAAGTTGAAGTTATTTAAGTCGATGTAGGAATCGCCATCTTTACCTAAGTCGTTTGATGGATAGCCATAGCCGTAAAGGACGGAAGCACCATCTTTACCATCGACGCCATCTTTACCTTTGATGTTACCAACCTTTTTCCAGCTGCCATCAAATTTCATGAAGACATCCCAGGAAACAATGTTGAAGAAGACATCGCCATCGAAGCCGCCATTATTATCTGGATCGACTGCGTCGGCATAGATTTGTGCGCCGTTTTTACCATCAACGCCATCTTGACCGTTTAAACCGTTTTGACCATTTTGGCCATCTTTACCGTTTAAACCATCGGCACCTTTGATGTTACCGATTTTGACCCAAGCGCCATTGAGTTTCATGAAGACATCCCATGTCGCAATGTTGAAGAAGACATCGCCTTCTGCGCCAGAGTTAGCTTTTGGATCGGAACCATCAGCGTAGATTTGTGAACCTGGATCACCTTTTGGACCTTGTTCACCTTGGTCGCCCTTAGGACCTTGAGGACCTTGTTCACCTTGGGCGCCTTTTAAGCAGCCTAAGCTTTGCCAGTGTCCGCCAATCTTAAGGAAGAAATTCCATGATGCGATATTGACAAAGACGTCACCATCTTTACCAGAAGCATCGTTAGGATCGACACCATCAGCATAGAATTGGGAACCATCAGCACCTCTGATAGTATCTAACCATTCTTGATAACTCATTGTGCCACCAGCAACTTTATACAACTGATAAATATCTTGTTGTCTGAAATTGCCAGGTTGGTTGTTGTTCGAATTGCTGTTACAACCTGTCGTTAGTAACATTGCAGCAAGAGCAACACCAGCAAACAATTTTGTAGTTTTTTTCATAACTAGTTTTGTTCTCCTTTTCTTTAAAGAATAAATTTTGTCTATAATGGTAGAGCCATATTTCAAATATGTAAAGTATAAAAAATGTTGGCAATTTTATTGTCAGGTTGTATACTAAGCCCCTGTGCCTTGAAAAAGCGAGGTTAAAATTATTTTTTTCACCTAAAGGTGAATATTTTATTGTTTTCAAAAATGAAACTAGAAATTTGTTCTTTTATCAGTTTTAAAAAATTTTTTTCTCCAAAAGTAACAGATTTTAAAAAATGTAAACAACGCGCTTTTTCCTTTAATTTAAGAATTTGTAATTTGCGCGTATACATTTATAAAGGAATAGAGGACTTTTTTCTCATGTTTTTTCGAATAATTGTTGACAAGTGTACTTGGCAAGTTTTAGTATGTTAATGACAAGTGTACTTGGCAAAGGAGAAATATTATGGAAAAAGAAGAAATACTTGCAAAAGCACAAAAGGAAAACAATGGTGTAGACCTGGTTGAAAAATCAGTGCAAAAAGATGCGACGTGGTATGCCTATTTCACAATTGTCTTACTCATCATCGTTGTTGATTTGGTCAACGGTTTTGTTTTAAACAACGTCAACAGAGGAGCGGACTTCGCTTTATTCTCAATGGCGTTCGTAGCCTTCCTCGTTAAATACATCAAACTAAGAAAGAAACACGAACTATTTGTCGCTATTATGTGGGGATCTCTAGCCATTATGATGTTAGTAATGTGGATTCTTCAACTCTGCAAGGTAATTTAGTGTATGGATGAAGGTTTAGTACTACATAATCGTCTACCAGAAATCAGGAAAGAAAAGAACTTATCTCAACAAGATTTAGCGAGGTTAGTGGGTGTCTCTAGAAACACAATTAGTTCGATTGAGACAGGACAATTTACGCCAACCGCTAAACTTGCTCTCCTCATTTCCATCGCTCTAGACAAGAAATTTGAAGAGATTTTCTATTTCTAATTTAAAACAAGTTTTAAAAGAAAGCAGTGTAGGTTTATGACATTGCTTTTTTATTACTAAAAAATATAGATTGTTGTATAGTAGAAATGAAATGAAACTCTTATCAAAATTCTGGAATGGATTTTTAAACATTTTTGGTATTCGTAAGAATTCTGAATACGTTAAAAATTATTTAAATGAAGCGAACATGAAATCTGGCATTTTCATGTCCTTCGTGATTTTTGTTTTGGAAATTTGGCTTGTAATAAGACAAGCACAAAAGTACGTTATTCCAAAGATCTCTGGAGGCATGAATGGATTTGAAGCGATTTTCAAATATACATCTCTATACTTTGTAATGATGTTCTTTGGTGCTGCTATGTTTATGTACTCTTTGCAATACATAAGCAAGAAAAAATCCAAGAGCAAAATGATTGTTCCAATCGTTTTTGCGGGCTTATCCATTGGATTGTGCTGCTTGTTGCCATTAGAATTCTACTACAAATCCATCGTTTTAAACTCACCAGTAGATGCCACAACAGTTCAAGGAATATTGAAACTATTCTTCTATTTATCGGTTTTCCAATTTGATATTGGCATTATCTTTTCATCCATATACCGCTATAGAGGTGGTAAACGAGCATCCGTTAGCTCTGTTATGGTCATTTCCTTGTTCGCTTTGGTCTGTCTCGCCTTTGGCGTGATGGTTTCATATGGTGATTTTATTAGTTCCACAGTTTACAAAGATGTCGTCGTGGGCGTTGATAAAAACGGCAACGATATAGTTAAAGATGTTATTGCCAACGATAAGAGTAATAAACAAATTATTTGCTTCTTGATGTTCGCTATTTATATCGGTTGCTTATTAATTTGGAACCCATTAATTTCCATTGGCATTTTAGGAACATTATTCTTGGGCTTCTTCTTTGCTCTTGATGGTGCGGCTTCATTTGGTAAAAGAATCGTCACAGAAGGCGACCAACTCAATTACATCACGTTCTTTATTTCTATCGCCATGGTCGCTGTTTCTATTTACAACCAACGTCTTTCTGAAGCTAAAAAGGATGAAGAACTCGAAGAGTTAGCGACAGTTGATAAACTCACTGGTTTAATGAGTTTTGAGTATTTCATCACCCAGATTTCCGATAGAATCAAACAATATGATATCCAAAAAGGTAACAGTGTTTACCTATTCATTAATATCACTAATTTCAAAGTATATAACGACCAAAAAGGTTTCCAACAAGGTAATGAATTCTTGAAAAAAGTCGGTGAAATTCTAAGCGAAGAATTCAACGAATATTCATTAATCAGCCGTCAATCCGATGACCACTTTGTTATTTTCACCATTAATATGAAAGTGAGAGACAAAGTCTTCTCGATTAATCAAAAGATTCAAGCCCTTGAACCAGATATCAAACCAGGTATCATGGTTGGTGCTTTTGAAGTATACAATCCACAAGAAGATCCTCACTATTCAGTCGAAAAGGCTAGATATGCTTTCTCAGCCTTGAAGGCTAGAAATAATGGTGATCTCATGATGTATTATGACGATCAAATGCATGATGATTACTTAATGGTGCAGTACGTTGTGACCCATATCGATGAAGCAATCGAAAAAGGTTACTTAAAAGCCTATTATCAACCAGTTGTTTGGTCTAAAGGTAGAGCGTTATGTGGTGCGGAAGCCCTCGCGAGATGGATTGATCCAAAATATGGTTTCCTCTCTCCCGCTAAATTCGTTCCAGCCTTAGAAAACGCTAGACTTATCTATAAATTAGATAAAGAAATTTTAAGACTCGTCTGCCAAGACATTCGTTATAACTTAGATAATGGCTTACCAGTCTTACCAGTTTCTATTAACTTCTCACGTGCTGACTTCGGCTTAATCGATATCGTTGAAGTAGTGACTAAGACAGTGGAAGAATATGATATTCCACACGAATTACTCCACATTGAAATTACCGAAAGCGCTTTAACTGATGAAGAAGATGCCTTAAAACTCACCATTAATCGTCTCCATGAAAATGGCTTTGCCACCTGGCTTGATGACTTCGGTAGTGGCTATTCTTCCATCAATGTCCTTAAGGACTTTGAATTCGACGTCTTAAAACTCGATATGAAGTTCTTAACTGGCTTCTCTGATAATAAGAAATCTAGAGCTCTTATTAAATCAGTCATCAATATGGCGGAACAAATCGGCATGAAGACACTTTGTGAAGGTGTTGAAACCATGGAACAAGCGGAGTTCTTAGAAGACGCTAGCTGTGGACGATTACAAGGTTACTTATACGGCAAACCACTCAGTTATCAAGAGATTATGAATAAGATTAAAAACGGTGAATTCGCCTTATCTGATGACATCATCATAAAAAAGAAGCAAAAGTGAGATGAGCAATTCATCTCTCTTTTTGTTATAATCCTAATATGAGCGAAAAAGTCTTATTAGCGGTTAACGGCACTTTGATGCGTGGTTTAGCCTTACACAGTAACTTAACTGATGCTGGGGCTACTTTTATTAAGAAAAGTAAAACTGAAAAAGCCTACCGTTTATATAGTATTAACGACCAATATCCCGCTATGATCAAAGAGGAAAAAGGTCAAGCTATTGCAGTGGAACTATTTGAAATAAGCGAAGAAGGTATGCAAGAAGTCCTTTCTAAGGAACCAGAAGGTTTAACTATTGATAAAATCACTTTGATCGATAAAAAAGAAGTCTATGGTGTTATTGGTTTACCTTCCATTATTGAAGGACAAAAGGATATTACTTCTTTTAAAGGCTGGAGAAAGTATATCGCTTCTTTAAAGCCAATTCATAAATTCATCCCTTTAATTGTTAAAGGCTCAATAATTCTTGGTTTACTGTTAATCTTTTTAATTCTTGTTCTTTTAAAAAAGAACCATGATATCGCGGAAGGTATGTCTAGAACCATCGCTAGGGGGTATGGAGCGACTGTCAGCGGTATCAGTTCTATCCTCCCATTCGTCTCCTTGATGGAATTATTCTTCCTGGCCTTATTTGGAGGAATCATCACTTTGCTCATCTTTTTCATCATCGACTTAGTGAAGAAAAGAATAATCAAAGCGTTCTGCCGCATTTTAAATATCGCCATTATGGTTATTTCAACAATCACAACTTACCAATTATCTTGTGAAGCAGCCTATAACCGTAAACCCATTCCTTTACCATATTATGAAGGGGAAGTGGAAAGAGAAGAATATATCGATATCTTCAATTATTTTGCAACCGACATCAACACCTGTGTTGAATCGTTAGAATTTGATAAATCTGGCGATGTTAAAACCAAGATGAACATTTGGGACATCGCAAAAGTGGTCAAAAAGGCTTATTCCATACTCGACGGTAATTCCTATTACAATAGCCATTTCGGATCAGTTAAGCCAATGATGTCATCGTTCTTATATCGTGAATTCCAAATCACAGGTTTTACTTTTTCACCATCAGGTGAGGCTAATATCGATGTTTTGATCCCAGTGGGTGATCTTCCTTTTACCATCGCTCACGAACTCGCTCACACCAAAGGGGTAATGAGAGAAGATGAGGCCAACCAATTAGCCTTCTATGTCTGTTTAAATAGTGAAAGCCCATTCTTAAGATTCTCTGCTTATAGCCGTTATTTCTATTTGATGAGAAGCATGGCCTCAACTTCATATTTGACAGATGAAGAAAGAGAACAATTAGTCAAAGTTGATCCATCTTTAAGTAAACTTGAATCTTTCGAATATAAGTTTTGGAAAGAACATGACTTATTAGCCAAGATTGGTGATTTCTTTAATAACCTCTACATCAAAAGCAGTGGTGTCAGTGGCGGTACTTCTTCCTATCACGGTGGTACAGAATATACCTATGATCCAACCGAACATAGAATTACTCCTTCTAAATACCACAAATTATTCTTTGAAAAATATTATCGCGCTTAATAAAGCATATTATTAGAAATAGATATCTAAACTTTATAGAATAAAATTATGAAAAAATTACAGCAAATCATCGGTGGAAATTATACGGGCGAAAGAGCCCTTTTTATGCTTTCTGATGCCTATATTGAAAACGCTAGATTCTTTGATGGGGAATCCCCATTAAAAGAAAGCAATAATCTAGAAATCAATAAATCCTCTTTTGAATGGAAATATCCTCTTTGGTATGCGAATAATATCAAAGTTAACAATTCTCGTTTACTTATTACCGCTAGAAGCGGTATTTGGTACACTCATCACATCATCATGGATAACTGCAACATTGAAGCGCCTAAAACATTTAGAAGGTCATCCTCTATCATTTTAAATAATTGCACTTTAGAACACGCTGATGAAACATTCTGGTCATGTGATAGCATCAAGTTATTTAATTGCTACGCTAAAGGTGATTATTTCATGATGAATTCTAATAACATCGAAATTGAAAACTTTAAGTTAGAAGGTAACTATTTCTTAGATGGTGGTAAAAACGTTGTTATTAGAAATTCCATTCTCAATTCCAAAGATGCTTTTTGGAATACTGAAAACGTCACTGTAATCGATAGCAAAATCGATGGAGAATACCTCGGTTGGAATAGTAAAAACCTCACATTTATCAACTGTGAAATCTCTTCATTACAAGCTCTTTGCTATATCAAAGGATTAAAGTTAGTTAACTGCAAGTTAACTGATTCCTCATTATGCTTAGAATATTGTGAAGATATAGACGCTGAAATAATTGATGAAGTTGAATCAATCAAGAATCCAACCAGTGGTGTGATTAAAGTTAAAGGCGTTAAACAATTAATCATCAATGAAAACTCCAAAGCAAAGAAACAAGATGATGTCAAAATCATCATTAAATAATATGAAATATAATTTTGATAAAACCGCTAATAGAAGAAACACCTCATCCATTAAATGGGATGTTAAAGAAAACGAACTACCAATGTGGGTCGCTGACATGGATTTTTTGCCAATGCCAGAAATTCAAGATGCAGTCATCAAAGCCGCCAAAGAGAATGGCTATGGATATACTTATCCAACCGAAGAATTCTTTAAAGCCTATCAATCATGGTGGTTAACTCGTCATCATGTCAATATCGATACATCTTGGATGATCTTTGCCTCAGGCGTTGTTTCGGCCTTAGATTCCATGATTCGTACATTAACTAAAGTTGATGATGGTATCATGCTTCTTTCACCTGTTTATCACACCTTCTATAACATCATTAGAAACAACAATCGCAAAGTAGTGACATCTGCGTTAATTAACAATGATGATAATTACTATATTGATTATCAAGATATCGAAGATAAATTCAAAAACAATAATGTCAAAATGCTCATCTTCTGCAATCCCCATAACCCAATGGGACGCATCTGGGAAAAAGAAGAGATTAGTAAATTAGCGAATCTATGTGATCAATATGGTGTTTTCCTCATCTCTGATGAAATACACTGTGACATTACTGATCCGGGTTATGAATATAATTCCGCTTTGCTCGCTAATGAAAATGCCATCGTGTGCATTTCTCCAGGAAAAGCTTTTAACTTAGCAGGTGCTCACGCCGCGGTAATCGTGGTTAAAGATGAGCAACACCGCCAAGAGTTACAAGAAGCATTCTATCACGATGATATTGGTGAACCGAATTATTTCGCTATTCCGACAAGTATCGCTGCCTACACAAAAGGAAGCGACTACGTAGATGAATTAAATGCCTATTTATATAAAAATAAGGGATACGTGTCATCGTTTATTAAAGAAAATCTACCTAAAGTTAAACTAGTAGGAGGACACGCTACATACTTAATCTGGTTAGAGGTATCTCTTACCAAGATAAGAAGCGATATCTTCTGTAAAGAATTAAGAGAAGAAACAGGACTCATTCTAAGCCCAGGTCTTCAATTTGGTGAAGAAGGCGCTTATTACTTAAGAATGAATATTGCGACATCTTTAGATAACGTCAAAGATGCGATGAATAGAATCAAAAAATATCTTGATATAAAGGAGAATAACAATGCGTAAAGATTTTGGACCACAAACATGGATGTATCCAATGCCAGTATTAATTATTGGTACATATGATGAAAACGGAAAAGCCAATGCGATGAATGCCGCTTGGGGTGGTATTTATGATTACAATCAAATCATGATTTGTCTATCCGCCCATCAAACAACTGATAACATCAGAAAGAATAAAGCTTTTACCATTAGCTTTGCTACCGCTGAAACAGTGACTGCTAGTGACTATGTTGGTATCGTCTCGCAAAAAAGAGAGCCAAATAAGATTATTAAATCTGGTCTTAAAGAAGAAAAAGCCAAGCACGTTAACGCTCCATTATTCACTAATTACCCACTCACTTTAGAATGCGAATTAGTTGAAATCACTAATGAAGGCGAAGGTGGTGGTAATTTCATTGGTAGAATAGTTAATGCCAGTGTTGATGAAAGTATCTTAACCGATAATAAAATTGATTATAAAAAACTGAATCCAATTGCCTTCGATCCAGTTTCTAACAAATATATCGCTTTAGGCGAAGAAGTGGCTCAAGCCTTCAAAGAAGGTTTGAAACTCAAATAATTATTGCTCTTGCATCACTAATTCTTTAGCGTAATCAAGTTGTTTTTCTGTGACTTTGCCAGAAGAAATCAAAGAAGCAATTTCATAAATCTTTTCTTCTAGATTCAACTCTTTAGCGGAAGCATATGTTCTTTTACCTATGACATTCTTATTGATGCGAATGTGGTGGTCTGAAAGACAGGCAACCTGTGGTAAATGAGTAATGGTAATAACTTGATGGGCATAAGATAATTCTTTAATCTTTTTAGCGACTTTACTTGCGATTTCTCCACTGATACCAGTATCGATTTCATCGAAGATGATTGTTTCGATATGGTGCGTTTTAACATAGAGCATTTTAATCGCTAACATGACACGTGATAATTCGCCGCCCGAAACAACCTTAGCCAAAGGTTTTAATCCTTCGCCTAAATTTGTTTCAATGCTAAATTCAACAGTATCGATACCATCTTCGTTAAATAATGACATATCGACTTCTTTATTCATTTCTTTAGCGATAACGTTCACAATAAAACGGCAGTTAAGGCCTAATTCTCCTAATGACTTTTCAATGTCTTTAGCGATCTTCGCACCGATATCACTTCTAATCTTATGCACATCCATCGCTCTTTGATAAGTTTCTTGATAAATATTAAGAAGCTTTTCTTTTTCTTCTTTGAGCAAGATTTGATGGTCATCTTTGTTCTTTAATAATTCTTTTAACTCTTCCGCGTACTTAATTAATTCATCAAAAGACTTGTTATATTTCTTCTTTAATGAGGCAATCGCGCGGTTCCTTTCAATAAGACTATCGAGTTCGTTTGGATCATAATCAAGGTTATCCGCTTTTCTTTTGAGTTCGTTATAAATATCTTCGATCTCATAATAGGCTTCAGAAAGTCTTTTGCTATAATCCTGATAATCTAAATCATAGTTTTGTAGTGATTCGATATTGCCTTTAATTTTATAAAGGTCTTCTAAAGAAGAACCATTTGCTAATTCTTTATTTTCCATGCTTAAGTCATAGATTTTATCGTAATTAGAAAGAAGAGCGATTCTCGCTTCGATATTTTGCTCATCGCCTTCATTTAATTGAAGCGCGCTGATTTCTTGATAAGCATAAGCATATTCTTCTTGGTTCTTATTAAATTCTTCAATACGCCTAAGTAATTCCAAGTAGTGGTTATTTTGCTTATTTAATTCATTTAATGAGACATGGTATTTATTTAGGTACTCATTCACTAATCTTTCAGAGAAGCCATCAACCATCGATAAATAGTTTTCAGGATTAAATAACTTCACTGAATCGAATTGAAGATGAATATCCGCTAATAAGGAAGCAATTTCTTTTAAATCTGCTAATGAGACTGTTTCTCCATTAATCTTAATAACGTTTCTTTGTGTGGAAATCGTACGCTTAATATCTAAAGATCCATCAAAAGGAATATTGAGTTTTTCTAATAGTCCTCTTAATAAAGGATTATCATTATCAAAAACACCTTCTACGGTAGCCTTTTCTTCACCTTGCCTAATCATTTCTGAAGCGGCTCTTTCACCTAAAAGGAGACCGATACAATCGATAATTAAGCTCTTACCTGCGCCGGTTTCACCAGTTAAAACGGTAAGGCCGTTTTTAAAATCTAACTCGATATCTTCAATGATGGCAAAGTTTTGAACTTTTAATTTTATTAGCATGCTTATATGATAACCAAATTTGCCCATAAAATTAATTACTTTTTAACAAAAGAAAATATTTGATAAAAAAGCATACGGTGTCCTATATTTTGATTAAAAAAATAGCCGATACGTGTCATAGTTTTCTAAATATATTTACAAAAACAACGAATACAAAAGTCGCTCCTTTTTGCGTGAAAATGGGCAAAATAGCCGATATGTCACCTAAAAATGAAGAAAAATCGCACTAAATTAAATTAATTCCTTGAAATCCGCGCGCATTCGCCTACAATATTGTTTAGATAATAAGGAGATTAGAATATGAACAAGAAAAAACTTTTGCGTTCAACAATTATCGGTTTCTGCCTATTGTTGCTTAGTTTGTTACTCACCGGTATCTTCGGTATTAGTGATGTAATGAATGGTGGTGAAGGCTTCTTAAATGCTAACTACATTTCTTACGGCCTTAAAGCATCAATCGGTCATTACTTCCAACTTTGGAGACCAGCTTCATTCCCACATGAAACAGCTTATATCGGCTTAGTTTTAATCTTAGTGGCGATTTTCACAACCATCACTTTGATCATCTTAGCCATTGTTAAAAAGAAACCAGTTTACATCATTCCAGCATTATTATTAGGTGCTGCAATCGCTTACTTACCATTTATTCTCATCTTAACAGTTCCAATGGTTCAATTAGGCGTTTTAAGAGGCATTTCCATGCTCTTCATGGCAGGTGTTACAGGCCTCACATTATTCTCAATTTACTTCCTTGGTTTAGCGTGTAGCGAACTCTTAAAAGAAGGCTTTGCATTCTTTAATAAAGCCGCTGGCGAAGACAAGCAATTTGAAGAACAACGTTCAGAAGCTCAATCTGGTAGAGAAGGTTTAACCGAAGAACAAGTTCGTGCTATCGTTGAAGAATACTTAAAAGAACACGTTGAAGAAAAGCACTCTGAAGAAGAACCTGCTCCAGCTCCAGCTCCAGCTCCACAACCAGAGCCAGAACCAGAGCCAGAACCAGAACCAGAAGAAGAACCTGAAGAGGAAGAAGATGAAGAAGAAGGCGAAGAAGAAGCTCAAGCAGACAACCTCCCAGCCGGCTTAAATATCAAAGGCAAGAGAAGAAGAGCCTCCTTCGAAACACGTTTAAAGAACAGTGAATATGACATTCGTCATAAATACTACGATTTACGTGACTATATTAAATGGTATGGTTTAAGAAATCGTATCTCCATCCCAGGTGATACATTCTCCTATAAGAGACAACGTTATGTCTTCGTGACCATCGTTGGTAAACACATCCGTGTCTATCTCAACCTTGATCCAGCGAACTATGCTGATTCAGCCATCCCAGTTGAAAAAGCTGAAGCTAAGAAGTATGAAGACTTACCATGCTTATTAAGAGTTAAGAGTGACTTATCATATCGTCGTGCTAAGAAATTAGTTGATGACTTGATGCAAAAGATTGGCATTCCTCAACCAGATGAAGACCAACCAAAAGAAACTCAAGAACAATTCCAATAAGATAGTTTCTAAAAATAAAACCACTAGTTCACGCTAGTGGTTTTTTCTTACTCTTTTATAGATATAAAAAAAGACACACACTCGTGTATCTATTTCTATAAAATGGTGGCCCAGGCCGGGAGCGCGCCGGCGACACATGGATTTTCAGTCCATTGCTCTACTAGCTGAGCTACCGGGCCATCCTTTTAAAAAAGCGCTGGCGGATCTGACGGGAATCGAACCCGCGGTCTTCTCCGTGACAGGGAGACATGTTAACCGCTACACCACAGATCCGTTTGAACGCGCTTTAATATTATCATAGAAAAATCTAATAAATGCAATAGTTAATTTAACGAAAATAAAAAAGCACAAAGTTTATGCTCTGTGCTTCTTTTTAATTTTAATTAAAGATTAATAATTTTCGACTCTTAATTCGAAATAGCTTTGTGGATGGGCACAAGCTGGGCAAATCTTTGGTGCTTCTTTGCCAATATGGATATGACCACAATTACGGCATTTCCAAACGACGACATCTGGAGCGATAAAGACTTTACCGCCTTGGACTTTTTCTAAAAGTTTAAGATATCTTTGTTCGTGTTCTGCTTCGATCTTAGCAACAAGAGCGAATTTAGCAGCAATTTCCATGAAACCTTCTTCTCTGGCTTCTTCTGCCATTCTCTTATACATTTCTGTATGTTCGAAGTTTTCGCCTTCAGCCGCGGCTTTTAAGTTCTCAATTGTGCTTGGAACACCATTATCATGAAGATACTTGAACCACATCTTCGCGTGTTCTTTTTCGTTTTCCGCTGTTTCTAAGAAAATCGCGGCGATTTGTTCATAGCCTTCCTTTTTAGCTTGGCTAGCGAAATATGTGTATTTGTTTCTAGCTTGGGATTCACCCGCAAAAGCTTCTTGTAAATTCTTTTCTGTTTTACTACCTTTTAATTCCATAGTATTTATCTCCTTAAATCTAGTTTATCAATTATTGTTGCTAACAACAATATTCTTCTTTTTTAGTATGTGCTTAATAATTTCTTCTATTAGTGAAACTAGAAGCATAATGATGATGGCAAGTAGGGCATAAGCGAATATTCCTGCCATATTGCTAGGATCATCAACTTGGGTGAAATGAATGACGCTTCCTAAACCGTTTCTTGTATAGCCAGTAATGACTTCCGCCATAATTTCTATCTTAAAAGATAGAGCGAAACTAGAAATCATACCGACTACAATAAAAGGAACCGCTAAAGGAAGTTTAATAAATAGGGTACTTTTAAAATAATTCGCACCATCGACTTTACTAGCCTCCACCAAATCCTTATTAACGTTTTTAATGCCTCCAGCAACTCCTTCATATAGAATCGGAAAACAAACGACAAAGACGACGAGAATAGGGGCGTTCTTAGGAGCGACTAAAACGATGAATAAAAACACTAAAGCTACAGTTGGAATGCTTTTAATCACAACCATCAATGGCTTAAAGAATTGATAGATGTTTTCATTATTGCCTGCTAATACACCAAATAACAAAGCACAAATAAATGAAACGCTAAATCCTATGAGCATTCTTAAAAACGTAAATCCTAAGCACTTATAGGTATAACCATCTACCAAGATTTTTCCAAACTCTTGCATGGTTAAAATAGGGTTAGGGAAGATTGAACCATTACGGTCAAATAGAAGCGAACATATTACCCAAAGTAATATGACGAAAAGCGTTCCTAACGCAAATAAGACAAATTTATTAGAAAGTAAAGAACGTATTTTCTTCGACATCATTAATTCCAAAGATGCTTAAGAATGTTTTAATGGCTTCTTTATTATCTTTAGCGAGTTTAAAGCCAAGACCCATGCCATTATTCTTTCTTAAGACGTTTTCTGCCATAGTAGGCGCCACACCAAATAATTCTTGTGCGGCTTCTGCTTTATTCATACCAGCAGACATTTTGCTTGGATCAGCAATAGCCTCTTCAATATCTTTCTTTAAATCATTCAAGAAATATGGAACTTTATTGGCCTCAAGTTTATTGTTCACAAAAACAGAAGCTTGGAATAATTCCGCATTATTGGATTTCTCTTTGTATTTTTCTTGGATGTTTGCATAGACTGAAATGGCATCGCCTTTCTTCGAAAGAACATTTGTTAAAGCAGGTTCTGCAATCATTACATAGTTAGGAACTAGTTCAGTACCTAAATCTGGATCAGTGAACTTACCACCGATAATGGCAGAAGCAGCATCATTGACCGCACTCACATAATGAAGAGCGGAATCTAAATCATTACCATAAACATAATGGAAGATTTTATCTGGGACATTATTCTTTTGGAAAAGCAAAATTGTGTCACTAGCATCCATCTCGTTATTTTCATCATTATTCATGGAAACGATGAAGAAGTTACCAAATGTAATTGTGGCGGCAAGTTTGTATGGAGCGTTCTTGTTAACGATAGCTTGAACGCCAGCATTTGTTGGTAAGACGACAACATCTTTTTCGCCGTTGTTCATCATCGCCACGATATTAGTTGGAACACTGTTTGTTTCAAAGTTAGAAAGAGTGGCGTAATTATAAAACGCTAAAGCTGGAGCTCCAGTCGGAGCAACGATAGAAAACATTCCAGGTTCATAGTAGACATCTGGGCCATTGCTGTTACCATTATTGGAACAGGCACCGAGTGCTAATGTTGTTAAGATAATTGTTAATATTTTTTTCATAATAATTAATTCTCCTCCTTGATATTATAAATACTTAAAGTATAATAAAATGTGACGTAGGTCACGAAAATAATATGAAAATAGCAATTTTAAACGTTTTAACTAAAAAAGAACATCAATTAGTCAAAGGCTACCAAATAGCCAAAGGCAACATCATCTATCATGAAGGAGATGTCTGCGAGAACATCGGCATTGTCATCTCAGGTAAGATTGACATTGTCTCATATTCCTTCGAAGGTAAAGAACAGCTCATCAACACTTTGAAGGCGGGAGAAATATTCGGTAACAATTTACTTTTCTCAAGCGAACCTTTATATCGCGGAGATGTTGTCGCTAAAGAAAAATCTGTTGTCGCATTTATTAATAAGGAGAACCTTGTTTTCTTATTGCAAAATAATGCTGGATTTTTAAATTTATATTTAAAAGCCCAATCAGACAAAGCTAAAGCCTTAACTGCTAGAATTCAATTATTATCGTTTACCAATGCCGAAGAAAGATTATTTTATTACGCGAGTAAAAACGATGGTGTCATCAATTTTAAAAATGTGACCTCGTTAGCGGCCACAATTGGTGTGCAAAGAGAAACTCTTTCTCGCTTATTAACTAACTTAATTGAACGTCATTTAATCAAGAAAGAAAAAGGCAAGATCACAGTGATTAAAAAGAAAAGGCGCTAACCTACTTGTTAACGCCATAGATTTCTAATAAGTTTTCGTAAAGGGCAAGTCTTGTTGCTAAGCCAACGCCACCAGGAACCGGAGTTTGAAGCCCAACTGGAAGATTAGGAATCGCATCGCCTTTTAAACCATCTTCAGTTCTTGAGATGCCAACATCAACAATGACGGCGTCTTTTTTATATGTAAAGCGATTATCTAAGAAACCAGCTTTACCAATCGCCACAACAATCACATCTGCGTGAGCGATATAGAAAGCCATATCTTCTGGAGAAGTTTTGCTATGCAAAACAGTCACATTCATATTCTCTTTAAGCAAGAGTTTAGCCATTGGTTTACCAACGATATTGCTTCTGCCAATGACAACAGCGTTTCTTCCTTGCATTGGAATATTTTCAAAATGTAAATAATTGATAATGCCTTTTGGAGTGCATGGCACTAGACTTGATAATGGATGGAAACCATCAACATCTTTTTTAGGAGAAACCGCTAATTTAATAGTTTCTTCGTCAATACCTTTTGGTAATGGCATCTGCACGATAAAACCATCATGTTCTTGATCGTTATTTAATTTATCGATAACCTTCAAAAGTTCTTCTTGAGTGGTCTCTAAAGGTAACTTAATGAGGTCTGCTCTAATACCTAATTCATCAGCGTCTTTTAGTTTCCCGCGCACGTACGCGCAGCTTCCCGCATCTTCGTTAACTTGCACGATTGCGATGCTTGGCTTTCTTTCTAATTTGCTAACGAGATTTTTAATCTCTTCTTTACGATATGCGACGTATTCTTTAATAGTCATATTATTTCACTAATTCTGGTAATTCTTTCGCGGTATATTGTCTTAATTTAATACCCGCTAATTCGAGCATTTTACGACTAGCTTGGAAGCCAATTGTGCCCGCATATTTATCTTCTAGATAAATAATTTCCTTAATGCCTGTTTGTATGCACGCTTTCGCGCATTCGTTGCATGGGAAAAGAGTGACATATAAACGACAGCCTTTTAAGGCTTCGCCGTGTCTGGTATTTAAGATGGCATTAAATTCTGCATGACAGACATATAAATACTTAGAATCTAAGCCTTCGCCTTTATTCCAAGATAATTTACTTTCATCAAGTCCTGTTGGCATGCCATTATAGCCAATAGAAACTACTTTATTATCGTTATCAACGATACATGCGCCTACTTTTGTGTTGGGATCTTTGCTTCTCAAAGCGCTTAAAGAAGCGATACCCATAAAGTATTCATCCCAAGAGATATTTTTGTTTTCCATATCATTTATTATAATGATATTTGACATTAAAACAATCAAATACTAAAGTAATAATACAAGTTATGGCGATTGTAGGAATTGATAAACTTTCATTACTCGATTACGAAGACAAAGTCTCCGTCGTTTTATTCTCCAAAGCGTGTAATATGCGTTGCCCATTTTGTCACAACGGCGAGTCAGTTTTAAACGCGCAAGAAGAATTAAATTTCGATGGTATTTTAGCCTTCCTTAAAACGAGAACTGGCCTAGTGGATGCAGTAGTGTTCACGGGTGGCGAACCAACTTTAGAGCCTGATTTAGAGGTTAAAATCAAAGCAGTTCGCGAACTCGGTTTTGATATCAAGTTAGACACTAACGGCACTAACCCAGAAATAGTAGAAAAATTACTTGATGATGGAGTGGTGGACTATGTAGCGATAGATATTAAAAATAGTCCTTCTTTATACGCGGAAACTACCGGCACCAAAAACATCAATTTAGATAGTATTAGAAGAAGTATCTCTATTATTATGAACAAAGCTAAAGACTATGAATTTAGAACAACTTTAGTCAAAGAATTCCATGAGCATATGGACTATGATTCTTTCTTTGAACTAATCAAAGGTGCTAAAAGATTATATCTACAAAAGTTTGTCGATCGTGAAGGCTGCATAATAAAAGGCCTCCATGATGTTGACGAACAGGAGGCCACTAAACTTAGAGATTATCTGCTAAGTAAAG
>CADCCA010000008.1 GCA_902799855.1 uncultured Erysipelotrichaceae bacterium
TTCTTAAAAGCAGAATTCCAAGGTGGAAGACATGCTATTAGAGTAAAAATGATAAAAGATTTAGAAAAATAAATAATTTTTTTGGACAAAATAAAGAAATCCTCTTGATTAGTTAAATAGGAGGATTTTTTCTTTGTCTGGTCTAAGCTTCTATCCATTTAGTGCCTACACGCCATAGTTAAATTCGCATGAGTTGTCTTTTGAGCCTAATTAAATCTTATTTGCACGTTGTAAAAATAACAACCAATAACTAGATGGTTTTTGTTTTTACGCTGCTTATCCCAAAAACACGAAATACACAACATAGAAAGGAAAAATATGAGCAAGAAAAAGATTTATAACAAACACTTAGAAAAAGGAAGGTTTTATCTTCATAGTGACGGGCATGGTGGGCATCCTGCTCTTTTGTATAAAAAAAGAGATAAAAAGAATAAATATTATGTATTGATTTTTACATCTTCGCCTGGACCTAAAAGAACCAGGCTAAAACATAGTATTGAACCAATAAAAATAAAGATTTCATTTGTACACAACGTACCTTCAATAAGCAAAAGAAGAGATTTTAAATCTAAAGAATTAAAAGGCATCAAAATAAACAAGGAAGATAAGCCTTTGATTAAGTTTATAGAAAAGAAAAAATGATTCACAGGAACCAACGAAGGATTCCTACATGCGAATCACTACATATATTTAACCAAAAAGAAGGGGATGATGCAATATAGAAACTTATAAATGTCCTATTTGTGGTAATACAGATATTCATTCAATTGGGATGTTGAACGGCAAGCCGTATTGTCGTAGATGTATTTCCTTTCGTGGTGAAGAAGTTGAGCATAGGCCTTCTTATCCAAAGAAAGCACCTATCCACTTAGAGTATGAGTTGTCGCCAGAACAAAAAGAACTATCGGATAAACTAGTGAAAAATTATAAAAGAGGAATAGATAGTTTAGTTTATGCGGTGTGTGGTTCCGGAAAAACTGAAATATGTTTAGAAATCATTAAACAATGTATACAAAACAAACTCACGGTTGGATTTGCGGTACCTAGACGAAGTGTATGTGTTGAATTGAAAAATCGTTTTCAATCAATTTTTACAAAGAACTATGTAGTTGCGGTCTATGGCGGGCATCACGATGTAATAAACGGTGATATTATATGCCTCACCACCCACCAGCTATTTAGATATAAGGCTTATTTTGATTTATTAATCATGGATGAAATCGATGCATTTCCCTATAAAGGAAATGATGTATTGGAGCAAATGTTTATTAATTCTGTGAGGGGTCATCATGTATTATTGAGCGCCACTCCATCAAAGAGTCTTGTTAAAGAATACCAAAGGCCAGGTAAAGATCTTCTTCGATTAGCAGTTCGTTTTCATAGACATCCGTTGCCTGTTCCAAAGGTAATTACAGGCGGTATAGTAAAATTATACTACAAACTATTTATAACAATTAGACACTTTTTAAAAGAAAACAGGCAAGTTTTTGTGTTTGTTCCCACGGTTGATTATTCTAAAAAATTGGCATTCATTTTAAATATAATTTTTAAAAAAGGAACATACATTAATTCTAAAAGAAATGATAACGATATATTGATCGATGATTTTAGAAATAAAAAATATATGTATTTAGTTACGACAGCGGTTTTAGAACGAGGTGTAACAATTCGCGATTTGCAAGTAATTGTTTTCCAAGCGGACCACAATATTTACGATTCCGCTGCACTTATTCAAATAGCGGGAAGAGCAGGAAGAAAAAAGGATGCCCCAGAAGGAGAGGTGATATTTTTTGCTAAAAGAAATAATACAGAAATTCAAGACGCAATTGATGACATTAATGCCAACAACAAGATATTGCAAGATATGCTTCAAAGAGATAAAAATAGATGACATGTGTCGTATATTTGATAAGGATATATGCCTGTGTCATAAGTGCCAAAGTGAATTAGAACCAAAGTTCATAAGTTTCAAAGTTGATCGATATAAAGCATTATCAATTTATGATTATTCACCTTTCATTAAAAATCTAATCTACACCTATAAAGGATGTTTTGATTATGAATTAAATGAGGTGTTTCTTAATCTATTCTATAAAGAAATAAAATTACGTTATAAAGGCTATAAGATTATACCTGTTCCTTCTTATATAAAAGATGATGAAAGAAGGGGATTTAACCATGTCATTGAGGCCTTTAAAAAATTGGATTTAGATATACTTCCTATCATCACAAAAACCGCTCACCATAAGCAATCAGATAGAGGTTTTTTACAAAGAAAAGAGATAAACAAATATTTAGTGCTTAACAGCAATCAATCATTAGAAAAAGAAAAGGTATTAATCGTTGATGATATTTACACTACAGGAAGCACAATGAAAGCAGCGATAAATCTCGTTGAAAAACTCAATCCAAAAGAAATAAAGGTGCTCGTTTTAGCGAAAACCAGAGACAAAGATTATAAAAAAGTTAATACAAATAACTTTTAGTATTAGACAATAATGGCTCGCATTGATATTATATTTAAGCGAATGCAAGAAATTCTTTTATAAAGAAAGGCACACCATTTGTGTGATTGGTATTAAAACATGGGATTTTTCGACAGGAGAGCTCTTAAAAAATACATGAAAGAAGCTGATAAAGTCATCGCTTATGAAAACCAGATGGCCGCACTCAGCAATGAAGAGCTACAAGCCAAGACTCCATATTTCAGAGATTTATTGGCACAAGGCAAGACCTTGGATGACATTAAATACGAAGCCTTCGCGGTTGCTCGTGAAGCTGCTAAACGTTGTATTGGTGAATTCCCTTACAAAGTTCAAATTATTGGTTCGTTAGTTTTACATGCAGGCGATGTCGCTGAAATGAAAACTGGTGAAGGCAAAACCTTAACATGTACGATGGCGGTTTATTTAAACGCTCTCGCTGGTAAAGGCTTACATGTTATTACAGTTAACGAATACTTATCCGGCCGTGACGCGGAATGGATGGGTCAAATCTATAGATTCTTAGGTTTAACAGTTGGTGTTAACGCTCGTTCTAAAACAACAAGCGAAAAGAAAGCCGCATATTTATGCGACATCACCTATACAACAAACTCAGAATTAGGTTTCGACTACTTAAGAGATAACATGGCTACAGACATGCAACATCGTGTCTTAAGAGGTCTTAATTTCTGTATCGTTGACGAAGCCGACTCCATCTTAATCGATGAAAGTAGAACACCATTAATTATTTCTGGTGGTGCCAAAACAAGCGCTTCTCAATACACAGTTGCGGATAGATTCTGCAAAACTTTGAAGAAAGAAAAAGACTTCTCTGTCGATATCAAAGATAAGACAGTTCACTTAACCGAAGAAGGTCAACAAAAAGCTGAACGCATGTTCGGCATCAAAAACCTTTATGATCCAGAATATGCTGATTTAGTCCATAGAATCCATAACGCTTTAAGAGCGAACTTCATCATGGCTAGAGATGTTGACTATTTAGTGGACGCTGAGGGCGAAGTTCAAATTATTGACCCATTTACAGGTCGTGTTCTTCCAGGTCGTGAATGGTCTGATGGTTTACACCAAGCCGTTCAAGCTAAAGAAAACGTTCAAATCAAACAAGAAACTGTCACCATGGCGACAATTACATATCAAAACTTCTTCCGTTTATACAATAAACTTGCTGGTATGACCGGTACTGCTAAAACTGAAGAAGAAGAATTCCGTAAAATTTACAACATGCGTGTTGTATGTATACCTACAAATAGACCTGTCATCCGTGTGGATGCACTCGACTATGTCTATGCACACAAAGGTCCAAAACTCGCTGCATTAATTAAGGAAGTTAAAGAACGTCATGAAAAAGGCCAACCAATCTTAATTGGTACCGTTTCCGTTGAATCTTCTGAAGAAATTTCTGCTTTATTAACTGAAGCGGGCTTACCACACGAAATGTTAAACGCTAAAAACCACGCTCGTGAAGCGGAAATCATTTCTCACGCTGGTGAAAAAGGTTCTATTACCTTAGCCACTAACATGGCTGGTCGTGGTACCGATATTAAGATTAACGATGAAGTTAGAGCGTTAGGCGGTCTTTGTGTTTTCGGTACAGAAAGACATGAATCTAGACGTATTGATAACCAATTACGTGGTAGAAGTGGCCGTCAAGGTGACCCAGGTTTCTCAAGATTCTATGTTTCCTTTGACGATACTTTACTCGTGAGATTCGCTGCCGATTCCATCAAAGCATTCATCGAAAAGAACTTTGGTGATGAAGCATTAGAAGCCAAGATGATAACTAATGTTATTACATCTGCTCAAAAGAAAATCGAAGGTCAAAACTTCGATACTCGTAAGAGCTTATTGGAATACGATGATGTCTTAGCAAAACAAAGACAAATTGTCTATGACAAGAGAGATAGAATCATTGAAGGCAGACCAATTGATGACATCATGGATGATATCTTCAAAACAACAGGTGAATTCTTAGCGAAAAAAGGCGTTCCTGCTGATAGCAACGGCAACAATTTAGTTTCTGGTGATTTACTCGTGAAAGTTGTTGAACCAAGATTCTTACCATCTGGTGTTATTAAACCAAACTTATACGATGACGCTCCTGTCGAAGACATCGCTCCAGACTTAGCGGAAATTATCCGTGAAAGATTTGAACAACTCCTTACAGAATGGGATGTTGATGAAGACGAAAAAGATAAGATCAAACGTTCTGTGGTCTTACACTGTATTGACCAAAACTGGACAAAACACATCGACTCAATGGCGAGATTAAGAGAAGCTATCTTCTTAAGAAGCTACGCTAACGTTAACCCATTACAAGATTACGTTAATGAAGGCTACGCCATGTTCAGAGAATGCTTAGAATTAGCCTCTGTTGATGCTGTTTTAAATCTCGTAAATATCAGACCGCAACGTCGTGTCCAGCCTCAACAAGAACAACCAGCTCCACAGCCAGAGGAAAATAAAGGCGAATAATATGAAAGACATCGTTACCTTAAAACAGGAACTTTGTGCTGTTGGCGAGAGAATCCGTCAACTCGGGTCTTCTCTTTGACCTCGCTGGTCTTAATGCTGAGATAAAAACTCTTTCCGAAAGAAGCGAAGATGCTAACTTTTGGGATAATAGAAATACTGCTTTAGAAACCATCAGCCGTCTCAACCATATTCGAGAAATAGTGGAGACGTACACTGATTTAACAAGCAAAATACAAGATTTAGAAGAACTTTTAAGCTTCGAAGATGAAACGTTTTATGAACAAATCGAAGCGTCTTTTGATGAGATAAAAAATAAGGCTAAAGATTTTGAATTACAGATTCTTTTTACTGGAGAATTTGATGATTTAAACGCGATTATTGAAATCCATCCAGGCGCCGGTGGCACCGAAGCCCAAGACTGGGCAGACATGCTTTATAGAATGTATGTTTTATATGCAGAAGCGCATCGTTTTAAGATGTCTGTTGTCTCTTTTGAACCAGGTGATGAAGCAGGTATTAAATCTGTCACTTTACAAATAAGCGGAAAACACGCTTATGGATTACTTAAAGGTGAAAAAGGTGTTCATCGTTTGGTGAGAATTTCTCCATTCGATGCTAATAAGCGTAGACATACATCGTTTGCTTCCGTTAACGTTGTGCCTGAATTTAATAATGATTCAATCGATATCGAAATAAACGAATCTGATTTAAAAGTTGATACTTACCGTAGTGGTGGTGCGGGTGGCCAAAACGTCAACAAAGTTGAAACCGCCGTGAGAATCACGCACTTGCCAACTGGCATTGTGGTTTCTTGTCAAATCGAAAGAAGCCAACTGCTCAATAAAGAAACCGCCATGCGCATGCTCAAAGGCAAGCTTTATTTAATTGAACTTGAGAAGCGTCAAAACAAACTCGATTCCATCGTTGGTGAAAAGAAAAATATCGAATGGGGCAGTCAAATCCGTTCATATGTCTTCTGTCCATATACACTTGTTAAGGACAATAGAACATCATACGAAGTCACTGATGTCCAATCCGTTATGAATGGTAATATCGATGGCTTTATCTATGCTTATTTAAGAGAAGAAGCCAAAAACAATAATAAATAGTAGGTATTTATGGACGATACACACCGCTTTGAGATAGTTTCAAAATTCAAACCTACTGGTGACCAACCAGAAGCCATTAAAAAACTAAGTGATGGCATTAATTCTGGTAAAAAGTTCCAGGTTTTATTAGGTGCAACTGGTACAGGTAAAACATTTACTATGGCCAATATCATTGAGCGTGTGCAAAAACCAACACTCGTTTTAGTGCATAATAAAACACTCGCGGGTCAGTTATATTCCGAATTCCAAGAACTATTTCCACATAACCGTGTTGAATATTTTGTTTCAAACTTTGATTTCTATCAACCAGAAGCTTATATCCCAAAAAGCGATACATACATTGATAAAAACGCAGTGATGAATGAAGAAATTGAAATGCTCAGGACATCTGCTATTAATTCTGTTTTAGAGAGAAAAGACACAATTATCGTGGCCTCTGTTGCCTCAATCTATGGCTTAACTGATCCAGATGAATATCGCAATCTCGTTTTTAATATCCGTGTTGGTGAAGAAATAAATAGACAAGATTTTTATAAAAAATTAATCGACGCTCAATATAAAAGGAATAATCTTGATTTAGCGCCTGGCACTTTTAGAGTAAGAGGTGATGTTATTGAAATCGTTCCAGCGGGCTTTTTTGATAACGATATAATTAGAATCGACACCTTTGGCGATGAGGTTGAAAAGATTATTCAAATCAACCCAATGACTGGCGAAATCAAACACACGTACCACACATTTCCTATTTTCCCGGCTTATGACCACGCTTCAACTAGAGAAAGAATTAAAGAAGCTTGCGTCACCATCAAAGCGGAATTAGAAGAACGCTTAAAATACTTTAGAGAAAACGGCAAACTCTTAGAAGCTGAAAGACTGGAAATGCGTACCAATCAAGACATGGAAAGCATGCAAGAATTTGGCATGTGTCCAGGTATTGAAAACTATTCTAGACACATCGATAAAAGACAACCTGGTGTGAGACCATGGTGCTTAATAGACTATTTCCCAGAAGATTTTCTAATGATTATTGATGAATCGCACGTCACATTCCCTCAATTAAGAGGTATGTATAATGGTGATAGATCAAGAAAAGAAACGCTTGTGGAATATGGTTTTAGATTACCTTCCGCATTAGACAATAGACCGCTTAATTTCGAAGAATTCGAAAAGATTATGCCTTATGTCGTTTGTACAAGTGCGACTCCTGGTGATTATGAACTAAATAAATCTGGTGGAGTTTCTGCTGAACAAATCATTCGTCCTACTGGTTTATTAGATCCATTAATTGAAGTTAGACCAACTTTAGGACAAATTGATGACTTGTTACACGAAATCAAAGAACGCATTCAAAGAAATGAACGCACAATGGTGGTCACCCTTACTATCCGTATGGCGGAAGATCTCACTAACTACCTTAAAGAAAAAGGCATTAAGGTCGTTTATTTACATCACGAAACCAAGACTTTGGAACGTAGTGAAATCATTTATCAATTAAGAAAAGGTAAATACGATGTCCTAGTTGGAATTAACCTATTACGTGAAGGTTTAGATATACCTGAAGTATCACTCATTTCCATTTTTGACGCTGATAAAGAGGGCTTCCTTAGAAGCACACGTTCATTAATCCAAATCACAGGTAGAGCGGCAAGAAACGAGCGAGGTCTAGTAGTAATGTACGCTGATAGAGTGACTGATTCCATGAACGAATGTATTGAAGAAACTAATCGTAGAAGAATGATTCAACAAGCGTATAATGACGAAAATGGAATTATCCCACGAACCGTTATCAAAGAAATTCGTCCACCTATCCATAATAGCGATGATGAGATCAGCGAAATGGTCGATATTACTAAACATGGTAGCAGGGCTGAAATCGAAGCAAAAGTTAAAGAACTCGAAAAACAAATGCGCCAAGCTGCTAAGGAATTTGACTTTGAAAGAGCGGCTGAGCTTCGAGATATAATTCTCGAAATAAAAGGCAGTTTGTAAAAATATAGTTTGCGTTATTTCTAGGATTCTAATATTATTAGTATCAGCGATTAAGAAAGGAAGAAAAAATTCTATGATTAATTGGTATGACTGGATTATGTTGGCGGTAGCCGTTGTCATTATCATCTTATGCTTATTACAAGGTGGTAAATCTGAAGGTGCTTCTGGCGCTATTACTGGCGGCGGTTTGAACGTCTTTGTTAAAACAAAAGAAAGAGGTGCGGAGAAAGTTGTTTCTGTGCTCACTCTTGTTTGCGCAATCTTATTCTTCTTTATCGCCATCCTTATTGAAATCACTGCCAAAGCAGCGTAATCAAAAGGTTATCAAAACTAAAAAATGGGCAAATTGAGTTGCCCATTTTTTGTTGCTTTAATAACTAAGATTACTATTTTGTATAATCCAATTCTTTAACTTCTTCTTTGCTTTCAGTTTTACGAACTGTCTTTTTGTGTTTGCCACTTTTGCTTTGATTAGCCATAGCTTTAATACCAGACACTAATTCAAAGACACCAGCGGCTACTAGTAAGACACCGCCGATAACGATAAATGCTTTTTGCATTTCGGCTTGGAACACGAGTGAAAGAATACCAAAAGTAATACCGATTACACCAAGTAAAAGAGTAATGATAGCGATACCTGTATTATGATATTTGCTCGCTAGTAAGATGATGCCTTTTCCTAATGCTACTACACCGATAACGATGAAAAAGATAGCAAGTAGTAAGACTACATAATCGACAAAGAATACTTTGCGTAGGCACAAGAATACACCTAAAGCAATACATGCTGAACCATATAAGAATCCAGTAGTTAATGGTCTATTCATTTCAAAGATGAAAGCGGTTAATATCGCAAAGAAACCAAAGATAAATAATGTGACTGCGACGACTAAGTTAAGGCCATCCTTAATGACATCTTGCTTTCCACTAATTGCGAAAGCGATGATTAATGAACCACCGAAAAGTAATAATATCGATAGAATTAACTGAAGCCATACATATTTGTTAAATAATGTTTTCATGTGGATTTCCTCCCCGAATACTATTATAGTATTTGCGAAAGGAAATTAAATCAATTATGGAAGAAAAATTATTAAGAGATTATGCAAGGTTAATCGCTTGCGAAGGTGGTCACATTGTTAAAGGTGATGAAGTTTGGATTAATGCCGGCTTAGATCAACCTGATTTTGTGACACTTGTTGTCGAAGAATGCTACAAAGCAGGTGCTAAATCAGTAACAGTTAACTGGCACCATGATCCAGTGCAAAAGTTAGGCTATAAATATCAAACAGTTGGTAACTTATCTAAAGTCAGCCCAATCCTTTTAGCGAGATATAAATACTGGGTTAAAAAACTCCCTACAGTCATTCACATTATTTCTGATGACCCAGACGCGATGAAAGGCGTCAACCAAAATAAAGTGACTAAATCTATGGCAAAACGTTATCCAAAGATTAAGCCATATCGTGAAGCAATGGATGGTAAATACAAATGGACAATTGCGGCCGTTCCAAGCAAAGCTTGGGCTAAGAAAGTCTTCCCAAAACTTAATGAAGAAGAAGCAATTGAACAACTTTGGGCTGCCATTTTAAAAACATCAAGAGTGGATGGCAATGATCCAGTCAAAAACTGGGATGAGCACAACGCTTTCTTAATCAATCAAAGAAAGAAACTTGAAAGCCTCAAATTAAAGAAATTAATCTATTCCGCGAGCAATGGTACTGATTTCCAAGTGGAATTAGTGGATAACATGAGTTGGGGTGGTGGTGTTGAATACGCTCCAAACAAGGGTCAATTCAATCCTAATATCCCAAGTGAAGAAGTGTTCACAACTCCAATGAGAGGCAAAGCTGAAGGCACTTTAGTGGCGTCAAAGCCATTATCTTATAATGGTGAACTTATCGAAGACTTCTCCATTAGTTTCAAAGATGGAAAAGTTTGTGGAGTTAAAGCCAGAAAGAACCAAGCTTTATTGGAAAAGATGGTTTCTATGGATGAAGGCGCTGCAATGTTGGGTGAAGTTGCTTTGGTGCCATTCGAATCGCCAATTAACCAAACTGGTTTGTTATTCTACGAAACATTATTCGATGAAAACGCTTGCTGCCATGTGGCTTTAGGCGCTGGTTTCCCAGAATTATATCCAGGTGCATTAGAAATGACTGCCGAACAAAGAAAAGAAATCGGTATCAATAACTCCATGATCCACGTTGACTTCATGGTGGGCACAAGAGATCTTTCTATCGTTGGTGTTGACGCAAATGGTAAGAAAGTTCAAATCTTCAAAGATGGCACTTGGGCTATCTAACTCTTTCTAAACTTATTAATTCTTTAAAATAGATTGTTCTTCTTTCCGGTAGGACAATCTTTTTATTTTCTGGATCGATTTTTACCAAAATAGAGGAGATGGTATTGATTTTCTCGTTTCTCCAATAAGTTATTTCTAATTCTTCACCATGATAATTAACGAGAATTTCATTAATGCTTTCAGCTTCATCAGAAGATATCTGTGGTCTTTCTTGTTTCTCGTTTTTCTGGCTAGCTTTCTTTAAATATTTTTCCTGTTCAATCAAAGATTTATAAGGAGCCCATTTTTTCATTCCGCGTTCGCTCATTTCTTATGACCTCCTATATATTCATTTCTCTCTTTTATTGTACTCTCCTCTAAAAGAGAAGATGCTCTTAAGACAGAGTTATTCCCGTATTTTTTATGTAATTTATCGACTGCTTTTTGTAAATTGCGGCGATTTGTTTGCTTCTTATCATCTTCGAACAGACTTAATTGTTGATGTGATGCTGGCACTAAACCACCATAGTAAATACCGACATTTCTAATCGGTGAATCATTAACATAACGATGATATATTTCGATAATTGCATCAAATATCACTTGGCTATCATCTGTAGCAGATAAAAGCGTTGCTCTTCTTGCAAAACCACCCATATTCTTGGAATAGCCAATGTAAATCGATACCATGTTGCACATTTTATCTTCGTTTCTCATTCTTGAAGTTAATGTATCAACCATTTCTCTAATGATAGTGATGGCCTCATCTTTTTTATAATCTCTAAATAATACTTGTCCTAAGGTAAAACTTCTTTCTTTTGGCTCATATTTTTCATGGATATCCGCTTCATCAATGCCGTTAGCGTGTCTCCATAGTTGTTCTCCTATGACACCAAATTTGCTCTTTAAGAAATCGAGGTTTGATGTAGCAATATCTTTAACTGTAAAAATATTCATCGCATTTAGTTTGGCTTCGGTTCTAACTCCAATGCTCCAAACTTTATGTAACGGAGTAATTGGCCACAGTTTTTCTTTGATTTCATTGCTGGATAATCTAGCAATACCGTTTTTAGCAGTTTTAGCGTAAATATCTAAGGCAACTTTCGCTAAAAAGAAGTTATCGCCTATACCTGCGGTCGCCTGTAGGCCTGTTTCCTCTTTTATTTGATTAATAATAGTGCTAACCATCTGAAGTGGCGTTTTATTGTAATAAGAAAGATAGCTGGTTAAATCCACAAATGCTTCGTCAATTGAATACACGTGTACGTCATCTTCGGCGACAAACTGATATAAAACACCAACCACGTCAGCGCTTTTTTCAAGATATCTTTCCATCCTAGGGACAGCGTAAACATACTTAAATTTCTTTGGTAATTCTTTGATTCTGCATCTAGATGGAACACCTTGCTTTTTTAAATATGGAGACACGCTTAAAACAATCGTATTAGTGCCTCTATCTTTATCAGCAACCACAAGTGGAGTTTTCCAAGGGTCGAGACCACGATCAAGACACTCAACGTATGAATAAAAAGCTTTCAAGTCGATGACTGCAATTGTTCTTTTTTCCATAGGGGTGAGTGTATTATACATAAGAAAAAAATAACTTATTAGTCTTGACTTGTATTTTTTTATTTTTTCCTGTGACTAACAAAGAAATATTTGTTATATTAATTTCCACTCATTCAAATATATTGAATAATTAGTAGTGGGGGTATTAGTTATGGAAACAATCATTCTCATCATCATTTCTAGTCTCGTTTTAATCGCTGTTATTGTCGCGATTGTTTTAATCATCAAAAATTCCAACAAGAAAGTTGAAATGCCTCAATTGGATTTAAAAGAAATTGGTGCGCTTCAACAACAACTTAATTCTTTAACCGAACAAATGAAAACCAATATTGAATTATCAATGGCTAAAGAAATGAATAAGATCTTAGAACAAAGTGGTAAATCTAGCGAATCCAACAATGAAAAACTAGAAAGATTCCAAAAGAATATTACCGAAAGTCTCGCTAATAGGTTTGATGCATTAAACAAACAAATTAATGACAAACTCTTTGAAATTAATAAAAAAGTTGATGAGAAACTAGCAGAAGGTTTCAAAGGTACCTCTGAGACAATGGCCCAAGTCAGAGAAAGACTACAAGCCATTGACGATGCACAAAAGAACATCGAAACTTTATCTAAGGACGTTGTTTCTTTGCGTGGTGTTTTAGAAGGCAATCAAAGCCGTGGTCAATATGGAGAATATCAATTATCGATGGTTCTTCATAATGTCTTTGGTGACACAACTGGTTGCTATCAAGAACAATACACCATGAAAAAAGTCAAAGATGGTGATGATGTTAGAGCGGATGCGGTTGTCTTTATGCCAGAACCAAACAAGATGATTTGCATTGACTCTAAATTCCCATTCCAAGACTATCAAAGAATCTTTGAAACAGATAACCCAGAAGAAAAAGAAAGACTAACCAAAGAATTTGGCAACGCTGTTAAAAAACACATCACTGTTATCAAAGATAAGTACATCGTGGAAGGAAAAACCGCTCCTGAAGCATTAATGTTTATTCCTAACGATGGTGTCTTTGCCTTTGTGCATCAAAATCTAGAAGATGTTATCGAATACGCTAGAAGTAAGAAAGTTATCTTAACCAGTCCATCAACATTACCTGCCATTTTAGTCACTATCAATATGGTGAGAATTGAAGTGGAAAGAAGCAAAAACGCTGAAGAAATCAACAAACATCTCCAACGTTTAGCGAAAGATTTTGAAATGTTTGGTCGTGAATGGGATAAGTTCTCTAATGCCCTTGAACAAACAGGTAGAAGAAGAGAAGAACTCGATCACCGCGTTGGTAAGCTCACCAACAAATTCCAAGCCATCAGCACTAATAATGGTTTGGAAGACGAACCAAAACAGATAGGAGATAGTGGTGAAGAACTATAACGAACACAATTTAGTGACCTTCTCTAACAGTGTGCTTAAACACTTTGGTGTCGAACCTTTTCATCAAACTGAAGAGGCTATTGATAAAGCATTAAAAGGTCATAACAAAGTTGCCCTCATCTTATTTGATGGTATGGGTCGTAACATTGTGAGAAAGCATTTGCCTGAAGATTCTTTTATTAGAAAGAATTATCTAACAACTATTTATTCAACTTTCCCACCAACAACAACCGCAGCCACAACTGCTTTCTTAACTGGAAAATATCCAATTGAAACAGGCTGGATGGCCTGGGCGCAATATTTTGAAAAGTATCAAAGAAATATCATCTTGTTTAAAAACACTGACTATAACAGTGAAGAAAAAGTTGAACCAGAAAACATCGCTAATACCGAACTTCCAATTGAAACAATTTTTGATTTGATTAACAAAAACAATAGGGACGTGCGTGCATTTGATGTGAAAAGATTCCCAATCGACCTCGACGGACCAAAGACTTTAAAAACATTTGAAAGAAGAATTAATAAAGAACTTAAAAACCTCGATAAAGGTGTCATTTATTTCTACTTTGATTCACCTGATAGAAATATGCACATGCTTGGTATTAACGACAAAAGAATTAATGAACTCGTCAATAGAATAAATGCAATGGTGGAACGCGTTTGTAATGAAAACAAAGATACATTATTCTTCACATTTGCGGACCATGGTCATATCAATGTTAAGTTCTTAGATATCTGTGAGCACGATGATTTATATTCATTATTAAAAGTGCCAATGTCTTTTGAAAAAAGAACACCTGTTTTCTTTGTTAAAGAAGGTAAGGAAAAAGAATTCACTAACTTATTCAATAAATACTATGGTGAGCATTTTGTTTTAATGAGTAAACAAGAGGCTATCGATTCACAAATATTTGGTGAAGGAAAGATTAATAAAAACGTTGAATCTTTCTTAGGAGACTTTGTAGCCACTAGCATTGATAAGTACTCTTTATATGCCTCTAAAGAAATGGCGGACTTCCAAGTTTTCAAAGGGCATCACGCTGGAAATACCATCGAAGAAATGCAAATTGATGTTTCTGCTTATAACGTTTGATTGATTTTTATCAAAAATAAACTTATTATAATTACCGCTAACCAGTACGGGTCCATAGCTCATCTGGGAGAGCGCATCGTTCGCAACGATGAGGTAGCGAGTTCGATCCTCGTTGGATCCACCAAAGCCCCTTTCTAGAGATAGGAAGGGTTTTTGTTTAAACCGCTTTAATTTGTGTGACCAAAAAAGCAATAAAAAGCCGATTTTGTAAGAAAACATCTATTTTTTATTAATTTATGACATAATAAGGGTGCAGACAATAAATAGTTTTTAAGGTGGTAAAGATATGAAACATTTTTTATTGAAAACAATTTTACCAGCATTCTTATTATTAGGAGCGGCTTCTTTGTCCGCTTGTAATAGCAATAAACTTCCATCTTCAAGTTATGAGAAAGTGAAATTCGCTTTTAATGGTGTTGAGAAATCTTTCAAGAGCCCAAGAGCGGCTAAAAAATCACTTTCATTAAACAAAAGAGAACGCTTAGGTGGTTCTAATACTGATTCAGGTCTATCCACAATCTTCAATCTTTATACAGACGAAGATAAACGCGATGACTTTTTAGAAGATGTTGAATATAATCAACCCCCAATGGTTCAATTCCAATACATGAAGAAAGTCTTGGAAAAAGTGGGGAACGGGTATGAATTTGGCACTAAATACTTCGATACAGTGACAGGCGAAGTCTATTTAGATATTGAAACTGGTCTTAAATCAGATAAAGAAAATGATAAGTTCAACTATACATTTGGTATGGGTATGGATATCAATATCGACGATAACGATTTAATTACCGCGGACGTGTCATTTGATATCAAGATTGCTCGTGGCCAAGAAGAATATAAAACCAAATGGTATGTCGCTATTGAGCTTGACTATGACATGAACAATAATACGCCAAACTATGAAATGACCATGGTCACTGAAAATAATGAGTCTGAATTACCATATTATCAACACTATACGTACGAATATGACTATGTCAAAGTTAAAGATAGCGCGATTAGTGAGTGGCGGAAATTCTGCATGGATAATAACAATAGATTAGTTAAAGATGCCGCTCATCAAAATTTTGAATCTTATACACAAGGCGACGCTAAATATAAAGTGGATGCCTGCTCATGGTATAAGGACGGTGTTTATTATAAAAATAAAAGAACAAGAGAGTTAAATGGTAGTGAAGCTAAAATCGTTGGCGAAGCTCTCTATAATGATTTAGGATTGAACGCTAATGAAATTAACGCTGACGTTTTCTTTAATAAATCCAGCACCCAAAATAGCGTGCTTAAGACTTGCTATCAAGAATTCTGCAATATCGCTAAGGAAGATATTATCTATAGTTTATTAACTAGAGAAGAACAAGGCGGAGATCAACAGAAACAAAGATCCGCTATTAGAGCCATGAATGGTGATTTAACTGGCGGAGCGGAAAACTATCTTATTCCAAAAGAAACTACAGTCGGTCAAATCTTTAACGGCTTCATTGATGGACATGGGGAAAAGACTGTTATCGTTTTATACTATGTCGATCAAGATGGTGGCTTAATGGAAGAAATTAGAGACTTAAATTCCTTGACCTTCTTCTTTAAATTAAGAAATAAAGATTTTTCTGTGATGTTTGATAGCACTGGTGAAACTTTAGAATCCGCCTATAACAGATTAATTGAAAGCCATGAGATTAGCGAAAATGATGTGCAGCGTGAATGTGAAATCGTTTTTACCAGCAATGAAAATCCAGAAATTAAAGGTGCAATGCCAATTACTTATTCTGGTGATTTACCAAGCACTTATACAAAACCAGAATGGCCTGAAGCTTTAAAGAGTTTAGGCGTTCCTGAATATGATGGTGAAAAGGTGGAATACACCTATAGAGAAGACCCATATTTACAAGGTAATAAGAAATACCTAACTATCAAAAATTCTACTTACGAAGAAGGCGAAGCATATTGCACTAAATTATTAAAAAACGGCTTTGAATGGTGTAATGAATTTGGTCTCTTACAAAATGAAGTGGCGTTTAAAAAAGCTATTTCCGACCAATATAACCTTTATGCTGTTTTCTATTTCGGAAAGAATATGGATAGTTTCACGTTAACAGTGTGGAGAGAAGAAGTACAAGTTAATCCACCTGTACCAGAACAACCATTCCATGTCTACGTAATTGGTGACTTCAATAACTGGGGCAAGAATACTCCAGATGAATTTGAAGCTTCTTATGTAAATGAACAATGGACGTTTACTCTAGAGGACTTCCATGTCAACGCTGGTGAAACATTCGCATTCGTCACCAACGTACAAGATCCAGCACTAAGATACTTTGGTGTTGACCAAATGATTGATGGTGGTTTTGATGGCTTCTTAATGACTAACTATGATAAAGGTCCATATGCCATGAAGGCATTATGTGATTTTACTGTGACATATATGATTACAGAAGATGGTTTGCTACATGTTGATTTTGCTGCCGCTACCGTTGGCATTAGTTATTTAACAATTGTTGGTAGCTTCAATAGTTGGAGTGAAACTGATGGTGTCATCGAAATGACGAAGAATGGTGATAGATTCGAAGCGCGTGTTAGTTTAGATGCCCAAATGGAATTCAAAGTCATGCAAAACCATTCTTGGACAATTAATTATGGCTATAACGAAATTATGGCGGGTCAAGATGCAAATCTAAAAGAATACTTCACTTACAATAGTGAATATGGCAACATGGTCACTCTTAAAGCGGTAACATTTAATATCACCGCCGTTAATGATGGCACAGGTCATGCCGCTTTCAAAATTAACATTCTAGGCTAGATAAACTTATAGAACTAAGAGACCAGGGGATAAAATCCTGGTCTTTTTTATTCGCGAATGACTTATGGTCTTAAACGATCAAAAATGTCAGCTCAGATTAAAGTCTGATGGCCTTTCAATATTAAACAATTTCGTTAACAAAACAACCAAAAAATACTATTATTCCTAATGTCGACAATCCCACTTATTCTTATATTCATATATAGACGAATATTTGTATAATGTGTTCGAGAGGTGATTAAATATGAAAAAACGTAGACTGCCATTTATAATTTCTACATTTTTGGTCCTTACTTTGACGGCTTGTGACTTATTAAACCCAAAGAAAAATGACAACAATTCATCTAGTGGTGGAAACAACAACCCATCTGGTGATGAAGGACAGCCTTCTGAAAAATATCACATTGCAGATCCAGATACTTCTTTTGTCCAAAGAAATTCAAAAGAAGAAGTCACATATGATGATTTGTTCAATTTGAATAACAAAGTTGAAATCACCATTGATGTGGATAATTCAGAAATGCAAAAAATCAATGATGATAATGTTTATGGTGGTGACTTTGATAGTATTAAACCTGAAACATATCATTTAGCTAAAAAATTTACATTAAAACTCACCAATGGAACTAAGGTGTTTACCTGGGAATTAGAAAATGTTGGTATTAGACAAAAAGGTAATACTTCTAGAAAGCCAATCTTTAAAGATAATGGCGATTTAAATAATAGGAACCATTTTAAGATTTCTTTTGATGAAACGTTTTCTGATAAAGAAATGTACGATGATGCTTTTATTGCCGCACATAAAAACACAGAATATAAAGATAGAGAATTGTTAGGATTAAGTGGATTGGATATTAAGTGGAACAAAGTTGATGATTTTACTCATATTAAAGAAATGTATTCCAACCTTATGCTTAGAAGTGCGGGCATTGCCGCTCAAAAAGTTGGTTTATGCATGATGGAAATGAATTATGATGGTGGTAAAACCGCTGATTTTGGTTTATGCACCATTCATGAACAAACATCTAAATCATTTATTAAAAGAGCAATGGGCGAAAATACCAACTATCTTAATATGCCTACATGGGCAGATGAAAATGCTGGCACCCATGGTTTAGAAGGCAAGAAATATGGTGATTTATATAAAGCGTCATATGGTAAAGGTGATGGTGCTTCTTCTGGTCCAGATTTCACCATTGGTTCCATTAGTGGAAAAAGATTAGGTGTTAAAACCGATATCAAAGGTTATAATTGGCCAACATACGAAAGAAAAACCAATACAAGTGATGAATATAACGACCAACAAATGAAAGATTTAGTGGCGTTATTAAATAACAGCAGCGCTACGTATTCTCAAATTGAAGAAAAGGTCGACTTAGAATGGTTAGCCATGGAAGAGGCTGTTATGTACTTCTTAGGTAATCCAGACGCCATGAAATATAATTACAACAACTACCAAGTCTATTTTAGAAGAACAGATGGCAAGATGATTATTCTTCCTATCGATAATGATAGATGTTTTGGCGTTGGTAATGGTTGGAAAAGTGGTGCTGATTACATTATTAGCGATGACTGTAAACCAAATACTGGTAAAGCTTTGAATGGCAACAATCAAAGAAATCCATTACTAACTAAAACAATCTTTGCTAGTGGCTCTAACCAATCTAAAACTAATTACAACAAGTGCATAGAGTTAGTGAAAAACTCCAAATGGGTCAAAAACGATACATTTGAGTCTTTCTATAACATCGCCAAAAAAACATATGGTGGATTAGCCGATTTTTCATTAAATGGTGGTAGTGATAACATTTCCTTCTCATCTTATATGCAAAAGAAATTAGCTCTTGCTGGTGGTTCTTCTTTCTAGGTTTTATCTTGTTCGCGAATGACTAAATGCACGACATAATACGGATAGAGACTTTTGTGCAATTCTTGATAGATGTGTTTGTATAACGACAACAAATAGCTTAATTTTTTTAAATATTCATATTAGGAGTAATCTTGTTTGCTATATCATTAAAGTATGAATGATGTTTTAGAAACAATAAAAAGCAGATTTGATCAACATTTATATAGACATGAAGGCATCAAATGGGATGATGTTTTAACTAAAATCAATAATCCCAAAACATTAGCTTCAATTAAATATATGGAAGAAACTGGTGGAGAAGTAGATATTGCTTTTATTACACCATCAAATCTATTAATCCTTTGTGATTTTTCTAAAGAAACACCTAAAGGTAGAAGAAGTCTTTGCTATGATGAGAAGGCTAGATTAAGTAGAAAGAAAAACGCTCCTATATCTAGTGCGATAGAAGAAGCGAACAAAAACGGCATTTTATTAATGGATTTAGATATTTATAATTTTTTGCAAAATATCGAAGAATTTGATTTAGCAACATCAAGTTGGATAAAAACCCCGGAGAGTATTAGAAGCAAAGGTGGTGCTTTATTTTGTGAAAAAAGATATGGCCATGTCTTCTACTTTCATAATAGCGCGGATTCATATTATTCAGTCCGTGGCTTTAGAGGATATATCCTTTTAAACTAATAAATCTATGGATAAAAACATATAAAAGAGCCGAGTGAAATATCTCGGTTTTTTGTTCGCGAATGTCTATAATCACGACATAATACGAATAGATAAAATTGTCCTAAAGCGGATAAGTGGGTTCAGCCAGCTACGATAAAGTCGTCCAAAAGAGAACTACTATACCTGCCTTTTACATTTGTGGCACATCTGTGTAAATATTTGTGATAGTATAATATCAACAAATAGGACTGATAGATAAAATGCTTTGATTGAAGGATCAAATCTATTAGTCGTTATTAACGTTATTCACTAGCATCACCGGGCCAACTACTATGATGAAGAGACTATGGATAGTAATCGTTAACATTTCGATCATGATCGCCATGATTGCTTTTGTCGTTGTTTATTCCACTCTCGAAAGCAAGGCAATGACCGAAAGACAAATCGGACATTTTGAAAGCACAACGGTCACCATGGAACACGTGACTGAAAATTATCTTGAAGGCGAACAACGTATTTGTGATGTTTGGGCACACCATATTAACTACGAAAATCTATCAATGGAAGAAGCCATTGAATTTATTCATAATTCTCACGTCTTACAAACCGCTTCCGCTCATATCGTTTATGTCGATACATTAACTGGCTTATCCACAAGAGCGAGAGAAAAAGATGGCACTGCCAATGTTGACTATAAAGCCATGGATTTTATGAAAGATATCGATTGGATTCACGCATTAGGTGAAGGTTCGATTAATATTTCACGTGCCTACACTAATCCTATTAATGCCGAGCAATCGATTGCTTTCTGTAACTACATTACCTTAAGAGATACTGGTCAGGGCAGTAATGCCATCTTGCTCCGTTTATTACCAGTTTCAGAATTAACAAGTAAGTGGGTTTTCCCTCAAGGAGAATTTGAAAATGCTGAGTTTTCAATTATTGATTCAGAAGGCAATTACATCATCAGAAGACATTCTTACAAATTAACTAATTTCTTTGAATTCTATAGCTCATATAACCGTGATGTGCCATCTAAAACTCAGCAAGAACTCTTTAAAAAGATTACCTCTTCGACTGGTTCTTTCACCATGTATGTCAATTACGATAAAGATCAAAGCATCCTTGCTTATACCCCATTTGATGCATCTGGTGGATGGACTCTTTTGAGTTTAATGCCTGTTAAATACCTTAATGCTAGTACTGAAAACTGGCTTTTGATTGGTATTATTTCATTTGGTCTTTTAGCGTTGTTCATTTTTGACTTAGTATATATGCTTTACTTCAATAAAAAGCTACACGATACCGCTAAAGAGGCGGAATTAGCCAGTAGAGCGAAAACTGATTTCTTATCGACAATGTCTCATGATATCCGCACACCAATGAACGCTATTATTGGTTTGACGACCATTACGGAAAAGAACTTGGATAATAAGAAACAAGTCGGAGAAAATCTCCGTAAGATTACTTTGGCAAGTAACCACTTGCTTACTTTAATCAATGATATTTTGGATATCTCCAAGGTCGAAAGTGGCAAGTTAAATCTTTCTCCTCAATCATTCTCAATTGTTGAAACTGTCGAAAACCTCGTCAATATTTCACAACCAATGATTAAAGAAAAGAACATTGATTTCAGATTCCGCACTAGCCGTATGGAAAAAGAATATCTATATGCTGATCAACTTAGATTAAATCAAATCTATATTAATATCTTATCTAACGCGATTAAATACACCGAACCAGGTGGTAGCGTTAGTGTGGATATGAGAGAAGAAGAAAGCCAAAAGAGCGGGTGCGTGCGTTTAACTTATATCGTCGCGGACACAGGCATTGGCATGTCTCCTGAATATATGGAACACCTCTATCAACCGTTCTCCCGTCAAACAGATAGCCGTGTTAATAGCATCCAAGGTACTGGCCTTGGTTTAGCCATCACTAAACAAATGGTGGACCTTATGAACGGCACTATTGAATGCCAAAGCGAACAAGGAAAAGGCACAACCTTTACTGTCACTTTAGATATTCCTATTTCTGAACATCAAAGAGGGGAAATGAAACTTGAAGCCATGGATGTCTTAATCGTCGACGATGATGAAGTCCTCTTACAGACCGCTACGGATACCTTAGAATCTCTTGGATTAAAAGTTGAACAAGCGGGAAGCGGCTTAGAAGCCCTTGGCGTGATTAAACATAGACATGAAATTGGTAAAGGCTATAACATTGTTATCCTTGATTTGAAGATGCCAGATATCGATGGTATTGAAACAGTGCGTAGAATTCGTTCGGAAATCGACAAGAATACCCCAATTCTATTAATTTCTGCTTATGAATGGTCTGATATTGAAAAAGAAGCAAAAGACGCTGGGGCGAATGGTTTCCTTAGTAAACCGCTCTTCCGTTCCACTCTTTACGATAAGATCAGTGAAATTCTTGGTAAGGAAGCACAATCTCTTGAACCAGAGAATGATTATTCAGACTTAGCGGGTCTTAATATTCTCGTCACTGAAGATAATGAAATTAACTGGGAAATTATCTCCACATTGCTTTCGATGTATGGAATTAATTCAGAACGCGCTGAAAATGGACGCGTTTGTTTAGAGAAGATGAAGCAAGCTAAAGAAGGCAGTTACACCTTAATCTTCATGGATATTCAAATGCCAGAAATGAACGGTCTTGATGCCACTAGAGCCATCCGCAAATTAGATGATCCATGGGCATCTTCCATTCCAATTATCGCTATGACTGCGGATGCGTTCTCAGAAAATGTTACTGAATGCATGAATGCCGGTATGAACGGGCATATTGCTAAACCTATAGATATTAAACTTGTGTTGAAGGAGATTCGTAGAATCAAGGAGGAAACCAATCAATGAAAAAGCTATTACTTTGCGCCGTGTTAACAATCGCGGCGACCGCATCATTAGCATCTTGTGGAGGTCAAAAAGAAGAATTCAAACCCGCTTTAGATGTAGAAACTAAATGTAACATCAAAGTAGTGGGAACTTATGATAACTTTGAAGCATTGGATGCAGTTATCGATAAATTCAACATGATTTACCCAAAGGTGGAAATCGACTATGAAAAACCTGATGGATATGAAACCATGCTCCCAACAGCATTATCAGGAAATGATAGACCTAATATCTTCTTTGCAGAACCAAAATGGCTCGCTAATGAAGAATATGCGCCAATAGTTTCCCATATGGAAGATCTCTCTGATCCAAATTTAAAAATCAATGTCGATTGTGTGCGCACAGGCCTTATTAAGCGCGATGCGAGCAATAAAGTACCTATGGTGCCAGTCTTTTCTAGAACATATGGCGCTTTAGTGAATAACGATTTGTTCAAGAAAGAAAATCTTAAAGTACCGACCACGTGGGATGGTTTACTTGAGACATGTAAGTCTTTCTTGGACAAAGGCTATAAGAGCCCAATGATGGGCTATACCACCAAAGCCGATCCATCAAATAACTTTATGAACGTTGTCGCGTATCCATCATTTTTAGCTACACTTTCTAAAAACCCACAAGCTCTTGCTTTGGCTAATGCATTAGATCCAAGTGCTGGTGAATATATGCGCGATGCCTTAACAGCAGTGGACCAACTCGTGAAAAACAAATGTGTCGATGTTTCTGAATGTAACCAAATTGGTGACAATTATAAGAAATTAATCCTTCGCTTCTTTGAAGGTGATGTACCAATGATGCTTTGTAATGGTGATACTGTTTCTGGCACTAAAAAACGTGAAACAGAATCTGAAGCATATGCACAATCAAAATTCAGTTATTCATTCTATCCAATTCCAGTCAGCGCTCAAGGCGGATACTTCATTGATAGTCCATCATTACAACTTTCCGTTAATAAAGATTGTGAAAATCTCGATATGACAAATGAATTTATGCGTTTCCTCATTACTGATTCTTCATTAAATGAAATGGCCTCAATTAAGCGCTTAACTACTTCAAGTAAAAAGATTTCTTTTGATTCTGTTTATGCGCCATTTGGCAAAATCCCAACAGAACGCACAATTTCTCCAGAAGCACTTGGCGTTAGTGATCAGCTCTTCAAGCAAATCAGAGTAGCTTCTTATAAAGTTGGTAAAGGTGAACTCAGCATTGATGAAGCCGTTGCTAACTACGGAAGTTTCTAATGATTTAGAATAAATAATTAGCCTCCTAACTACGGAAGGCTTTTTTGTGCTATAATAGTATGACAGTTTATCTAATTCTCAAAGAAGACCCCTATCTTCTATAAGTAGGGGATGAATTTGAGCAAATTAATAATGCCCTAGTAGCGACCGTCTCGCTAATTTATTAAACATAATTTTTGATAAATAGTGAATCAAGTATTGTAGTTATATCAATAAATTGATATAATAATAGTAGGAAATATGGATATAGGGGAAGATGATGCATCAAGCATTTATTTCCCTTTTCTTATATTTCGAAAGGATAAGCATGATTAAGACAGTTAAAAGAACATATCGTTTTAGAATCTATCCTAATCCTTCTCAAAAAGAA
>CADCCA010000009.1 GCA_902799855.1 uncultured Erysipelotrichaceae bacterium
TTCTATAGCGAAGAATGAGATTGGGTCATACCCCCAGTTATACCACTTTTTAGTGTCTTTATCATCAGGTGAATCAAAGTCTAAAATTGGTTGGATTTGTACATGGCTGATGCCAAGATATTTTAAATAATCTAAACCCGCTGGATGGCCTCCAACAGTCTTTCTATTTTCTTCAACAAAGCCAAGGTATTTACCTTTATTAACGATGTCATTATTGTTGCCTTCATTAATGTCTCTAATATGGGTTTCATAAATGGAAGCATCAACATAGTTTTTAAATGGAGTTTTAGGTTTGATTCGCTTGATTTTTAATAATTGATCATAATCGATAACAACACTATGTTCACTATTTAAGCTTGTCCCTTTAGCGTAAGGGTCATTAATCTCAGCAACGACACCATTGTTGTTAACAATATAATGATATTTGTAGTTTAAGAGATTGCCTTTGACGTTTAAGCGATATACGCCCTTATCAGAGCGGTTCATTGGTAGGATTTTAATTTCGCCATTTGGTAAAAATAATTTAACATCCACAAACTCCGCTAAAGGTGCCCAAACGGCAAAATTAGTTTCTTGTTTAGTATATATAGCGCCTAAATCATCACCATCATAATAAAAGCGATCATCAAAGTCAGCAAAATCAACAACACCACTTGTATCAATTGTCGCAAATGGAAGAGTGCCGATTAACAAGCGATATGCTGAACCGAGTTCATAATCTTCATCGAGATTGACGTCAAAGAAATAAACGATGTTAATCGAAGTCAACTTAGAAATAGTAACATTTTTAATGACTTTATCGTTTTTATAAACGAGCACTCTAAAAGATTCTGGACGAGGAAGATCAGTAAAGACAATGGCATTAATTCTACGCCAGCTAACAAGCTTGGCTCTAATATATGTTTTCATTAATCATCGCTCCTGAAAGATGTTTGCTCGTCACTTGTGACGACATCATTGCTAGTTGTGGAAATACGGTCTCCATTCACTCTACAGCCTTTATTACCTTCGGTTTCATTACCGACAATACCTTCGGCTTGCAAACGGAGGAAGAATCTTCCGGCTCTATTAAAGCCCACAGCGCATTCTCTTTGAATGCGGGAGATGGACATGAATTCTTGTGTTAAAACCCATTCTTTGATGGCTTGATAGCGTTCTTCTTCGCTGTTTCCTGCGGCTTCTTTGAATTCTGTGGTTTGGGCATATTCATTAGCGGCTTGTTCAGCTTCTTGGGCTAAATTGAGATATTTTTCATCGTAATGAGTTGGATAATGTTCTTTTAAATAACCGATGACACGGGAGATTTCTTGACGATGGATAAAACAACCTTGTAGACGCACAACACCAACGCGTGAGACGAGTGGGGATTGCACGAGCATATCGCCTTTACCGATGAGTTTTTCCGCACCGCCTTCACCGATGATGGTGACACTATCAACCGCGCTAGCCATCATTAAAGCGACGTGAGTTGGCAAATTGGCTTTAATAACGCCTGTGACAACGTTTGTAGATGGACGTTGTGTAGCGATACACATATGAATGCCGCACGCTCTAGCTTTTTGAGCAAGAGAGACAACTGGCATAGAGATTTCTTTACATTGGTCAACCATATCAGCATATTCATCAAAGAAGACCATGATATATGGAAGTTTTTCTAAACCTAATCCAGGAGCGTCTTCATTAAATTCTTTAATGTTGGTGCAACCATTTTGTGAGAATAAGGCATAACGATTTTCCATTTCTTCACATAATTTGACCATCAAAGCCTTAGCTTCTTGGGCTTCAGTAATGATTGGGCAAAGGAGGTGAGGCATATCTTTATAACGAGACATTTCCACTTTCTTTGGATCCACTAAAACCATCTTCAAATCATCTGGTGAATTACGCATGATTAAAGAAACGATAATGGAGTTGATAAAGATGGATTTACCAGAACCAGTAGTACCAGCAACAAGGGCGTGTGGGAATTCGTCAAAGTCAGCGTAAATAACATCACCTTTGATGTTTTTGCCAAAGGCAACCGCTAAAGGATGTTTCTTCACATCTGGCAAAGCTTCATAGACATCTTTAAATGAAACCGTAGTCACAGAAGCGTTAGGAATTTCTAAGCCAGAAGTGGCTTGACCTTCAACGATACTTTCAAAACGGGCATTAACGCCTGATAGACGAATTTGAATATCGCCAACCATGTTAGCGACACTACGAGATGAGACGTTGTGATTGTATTTAATGTTAAAGCGAGTAACGGATGGACCAACGGTGTAGTCTTCGACTTGTGCGCCGACACCAAAATCGCTGAAGGCGGTATTGATGAGTTCTTTTCTTTCTTCCGCGACACGGCGGTTAAGTTCTTGTTGTTCGCTTGTTTCGTAAACGTTAAGCACTTCAGTGCTTGGTTGAATCCATTTCACTCTTTCTTTTGGCTTTTGTGGCACTGGCTGAGGTTGAACTTGTGGTTGTTGCACAGGTTGCATTTGAGGTTGGCTCATAGCAGGAGCTGGAGCAGGATTATTAATAATCTTTTGTTCTTCAAAGACTGGTTTAGCGTTAATTAATTCTTGATTGAATTCTGGAGCAGCATCAAAATCGAGTTGTAATTGCTCTGGTTTCATTTCTGGTTGTGGTTCATTAATAGGTGCGGATTCTTGTACTTCATTTTGTGTTTCAGGAATAGCGGTGACATCAGTATTGATGAATCTAGCAGGAGCGAACATACCATTATCAGAGATGGAGAAATTATTGTTACCGCTTCCTTGTTCAACATATGTTGGAGAAGAAATAGCCGCACTTCTTTTTGGTACGCCCATAATTTCGCTTTCATATTTATCGACATCGATTTCACTAGCGTGTTTGACGACATCGATGTTTTTCATCTTTTGTTGATTTTGCTTTTGCATGGAAATGTCAGAAACTGTTTCTTTTTCTTCCTTTTCCTCTTTAGCAGGTTTCTTTTCTTTGGTTTGACCCATTAATCTCAAGATTAACGGTAAGAAATAGATTAAAACAGCGATGACAATGATAACAATCGCAAAGATGAGACCACCATTAGCGATGCCAAATAAAGCGTTAAAGGCACCAACTAAGAAATAGCCTGCGATACCTGAACCAAATGGATATTCAAAAAGCATTAAGGTTGGCTTTTTCATATAGCCACCACTAGCTTCCACTAAATCAAAGACGACTTTATAAGCATCTGAGGCACTTTTGGTCTTGTTAGTAGCATCAGTGCTTAAAGTGACAGTGAGGTCCTTAAATTCATTAGCGTTAATAATGCTGAAATGTGAGAAAAGAATAATGACACCCACTAATAAAACGATGGTTGCAAAAAAGTAGGAATTGAATCTTAATTTGAAAAACTTTTTAGCGAATATTAAGCGGAGTCCTAGGATATTGATAGCGAGGTAGATAAAATACGACATCGCTCCAAATGCATAAGTGAAAGGAGTCGACAAGGCTCTGGCCACTGGACCGGTATTTAAAACTAAGATGACGCTTAATAAACACAAAAAGAGACCAAAGAAGATGTAAAAATGATTTTTGTTTGCAACAAAGGGTTTCTTTTCTTTCATGTATATAATTATAAGCGCATATGAATGCACGTGTCTAATGTTTTTCAAGAAAAAAGCGCAATTTCTTGCGCTTAATTTATTCTTTAACCACGATTAGTGGAATAATCATCGGCTCTCGCCCGTTTTCACGCTTGATGAAGCGCCTGATTCTCTCTTGTGCGTTGCTCTTAGCTTCTTCAAAATCTTTCTTATCTAGCGATAACGCTAAGGTGATTTCTTCAACAAAGATATTAGCGATAGATTTTAATAATCGTTCAGCTTCTTTAACGTAGACGAAACCGCGCATCTGGCAGTCTGGACCAGCGATAATACGCTTTTCACCAAGTGAGACAGTTAAAGCGATGACCACCACACCATCAACGCTTAATTGACGACGATCAGCAACAATGTTTTCGCTGACACTGGTGGAAACTCCACGGCCATCCACTAAAATTGGATGGGTTGGCATGATGGCAGGATTATTTGGAACAATGCTTGGACGACCGAGTTCGTTAAAGCATAATTGCATGCCATTATCTAAGATAAACACATTAGTGTGATTTAAACCAATACCCATTGATAAGGCGAGTTTAGCGTTCGCCATTAAGTTAATGAAATTACCTCTAACTGGTAGATAATATTTTGGTTTTAAAACCGATAAGAAGAATTTCAAATCATCTTGTCTAGCGTGCATCGCGGTGATTTGATTCTTTTTAAGCCACACGACTTCTGAACCGGTGCGATACAAACTATCAACACCACGTGTAGCAACTGTTTCTAAAGTTGGAGTTGGTAAAGCTGCATTAATGAAAATATCGCGTTTATTTAAGCGAATGCGCTTATCTTCATTTGTGCCGTTAGCGATTTTAATCAATTCTTGATAGAGTTCTTCTCCATCTCCCAGCATTAAAATGACTAATTCTTGTTCTCTTACTCTTAATAAGTCTTCTTTTCCAATGACAATTGAAGGCGGGATGCGTTTATCATCAAACGCCATTAAACCACGCATAATGTGATTGGTGAAATCGTTATAAAAATATAACTTCTTATTATTCTCGATACAAAGGTCAACAATCTCACTAATACGAATGGAATTTTGCCAGAAGCAATCAATGAAAATTCGTTTATTAGCATTCTTAAAATACTTCTCAATTAAAGGGGTAATTCTGTGACGAGGGGCACAGTATCCTTCATAGTTAGCACCTTTACTTTCGCTCATTAAGAGGAATGTTGGTTTTTCGCTTAATTCCGCTAAAGCTTTAAGATCGAAAATGTAAGCGGGATTTTTAACGGAATAGTCAACGATGAAGTCGCTGGTATAAACGATATTACCTTTTGTGGTTTCAATGGAAACACCAAAGGTGTAAGCAGCGTTATGCGATGTTTGGAAGAAATTAAAGACACGACCACTGATCGTTAAAGTACAGGTTGGAGGAATGACTCTAAAATCAAGTGTGCCTTGTAATTTATTAAAATTGAACTGTGTTTCAATAATGTGCTTAGTGAATCTTGTACAGACGATTGGTGCGGGAGCATCATCGTAAAAGTATTTCAATGCACCCATGTTCTCATCGTGAGCGTGGGTGATAATGTAAGCTTTTAGTCTATTTTTATTTTCAATAATATAATGAGCATTAGTTAATAAGAAATCAACACCAGGAATGGTTTTATCTGGAAGAGAAAGACCAGCATCTAAAACGAAAATATCGTTATTTATTTCAATAACGTAGCAATCTCTACCATTTTCATCAAGCCCGCCTAAAGCGGAGACCTTAATAATGTCTTCCATAGTTCTCCTTTCATTATTATCAAATAACTTAAAGATATTATAACTTTAAGTTTTATTTTTTTAAAGATTACATTGCTAAATAATAGCAATAATGTGTAATTAATCAGTCATTTATCGTTAAGTGTAAATAAACCACGAGGAATCGATCGTGTAATTAGAAGGATATTTCTTTGAAATACCCTGCGATTAATTATAAGTTAATCAATATTTTTAGTAATGACAATGTTGCTATTTAAACCAAGAACATTTTCTTTGACGATTTGACCAATATGCACTGGTGCTTCAACAGTTAATTCATCGATTTCACGCATCACTTCAAACATCTTATCCTTAGGAATTGGTTCATCTGTTTTAACGGAAACGAGGGTAAAAGGACGATTGGTTACTCTAATCGATGAGGTTACCACTCTAGTGGGATGAGTGAGCTCTGCAATCGCGTATTTTTCACCACGTGGGCAAGAGTTACCCGTAACGACCATATCATCACTGACTTTTAAGCGACAGCCTCTTGGGCAGACAATACATGTTAATTCTTTCATCTAACGGTCCTCCAAAGAGACCACTATGTCATCTTTTATACCCACTAATTTATCTTTATTCAGTTTAATCATGGTCATCTCGCTAGGAATTAAAACTGGTTTGATGACCTTCATTAAAACTTCTTCTCCCGCTTTAACGAAAACAATTTGATCAGTGACTGGTTTTCTAACGCGGAACTTAATGACGATATCAACAAGGGAATCTTCTAGAACAAACTGTGGTAAAACGTAGGATAAACCTTTTCCTGGTTTAATAGCGATTGTCTTATTTTGGTTATTAATTTGGTTCTTTAAATAATAAGCAGCGCTTCTTCCAGCGAATCTAGCTTCGTCACTGACGAAATCAACGACATCGTGAACATGTAAACAGTTACCACAGGTAAAGACGCCATCGATCATTGTCTCCATGTATTGGTTGACCACCGCTCCTTTGGTGGAACTGGTTGGACAATCTATATAATTTAATAAGGATATATAAGGAATAAGGCCAACGGAAAGGATAAGAGTGTCACATTCAAATTCCATTTCTGTGCCTGGAATGATTTGTAGGTTTTCATCTACCGCGCTTAAAATGACCTTTTCTAAGCGGTCTTTTCCCACTACTTTACTGACAGTTCTTGATAAGTAAAGTGGGATATCAAAATCGATTAAGCATTGTTGAATATTACGGTTTAAACCATTGCTATATGGCATGATTTCACTAACGCATAGTACTTTCGCACCTTCAAGAGTAAGACGCCTTGCCATAATTAAACCGATATCACCACTTCCTAAGATGACGACCTTTTTACCGACCATCAGACCATTGATATTTAAATATCTTTGAGCGGTACCAGCGGTAATAATGCCACTGCATCGATCACCGGGTAGCATAATGGCACCGGCATTTCTTTCATAGCAGCCTGTTGCCATAATAATGGCTTTGGCTTTTAATTTGACTAGACCATCTTCTTTTGAGGAATAGGTCACGATTTTATCTCTAGATAAATCAATTACTTGAGCGTTTAATTTATACGGGATATTAAGTTCTTTAACTTGTTCAACGAATCTTGACAAATATTCTGGTCCAGTTAATTCTTCTTTGAATTCAGTGAGACCAAAACCATTATGGATGCATTGATTTAAGATACCACCTAAGCGTTCATCTTTTTCCAAGATTAAAATATCATCAATACCGTTTTTCTTAGCTTCAATGGCTGCGGCCATACCAGCAGCGCCACTACCGATGACGACGAGGTCAATGTTTTTCATTTATTTGGCCTCCTTTATTTCGTGATCGATGATATAACTACCATCTTCCGCTAATGGGATATCCATTGGCGAGACGTTATAGTGTTTAGCGAGCAATAATAAAATCTTTGGTTGACAGAAGCCACCCTGACATTTGCCATATCCTGCTCTTGTTCTTCTTTTAACGCCTTTAATAGAAACAGGTGGGCAACTTCTTGATAAAGCATCATTGATTTCGCCTAATGAGATATGTTCACAGTTACAAATCATTTGACCATATTCTGGATTATCTTTGATGACTTTTAACTTTTCTTCTTCGCTTAAATAGAACATACGATGATACTTTTTAACGCATGGGTTATATGTTGGATTACTCTTTAGAGTAATAAGCGGTCTTATTAATGTCTCAACAACGTATTCCGCTATGGCAGGAGATGAGACAAAACCTGGTGATTCAATACCAGCGACATTGATGAAGTGATTGTCGCTTTTCGCGTATTCAATGATAAAATCATGACGGGTGCATGTCGCTCTTACACCAGAGAAGACTCTAATCGTTTCTTTAAACGGAATAGAAGGGACCATTAAGGTTGCAGCCTGTTTAATGTTATTTAAAGTAAATGCATCAGTTGAGACATCTTCAGGTTCACTTGGTTCACTAGATGGACCAACAATATAATTACCAGATATTGTTTGGCTGACTAAAACGCCTTTACCTTTCTTACTAGGTAATGGGAAGATGGTATGGTTGACTAGCCCAGGAGCGTAATGATCTAAAAGATAATATTCACCTTTTCTTGGGGTAATCGCCCAATCGATATCTTCAATCATGGCGGCAATTTTATCTGATTTAACTCCTGCCGCATTAATGATGATTTTAGTGAACAAGTCTTCTTTATTTGTTTTAACTAAATAAATGTCATTATCTTTTTTAATAGATAATACTTCATGACTTCTTAAGAAAGTGACACCATTATCAATCGCATTTTCCATGGCGTGGACCACTAAATTGAATGGATCAATGATTCCAGCGGTTGGGGCAAATAAAGCGCCTTTCACTTCCGGATTGATATTTGGTTCCATTTTTAATACTTCTTCTTTATCTAGAAGCTTAACTTCCACTCCGTTAATTCTTGAGCGTTCTTTTAATGATTCTAGGATAGGAAGTTGTTCATCTTCTAACGCAATTGTTAAAGAACCACACTGAATAAATGGCACATCTAGTTCTTCCACTAGTTTTGGATATTTAGCGTTACCTAAAACATTGAACTTTGCTTTTAATGAACCTGGTTCAGGATCATAGCCGCTATGGATGATAGCGCTATTCGCACTACTTGTCGCGTCACCCGCATCATTATTCTTATCAACAATAACGACATCTAAATCGTATTTACTTAGTTCGCGAGCGATTAAAGTGCCGATAACACCTGCGCCTATAATTAAAACATCATGATATTTTCTCATATGAATGTAATTCCATATTCATTATATGAATAAAAGGATTGTTTTGAAAGCAAAAGGTGAAATAGTTAACAAATTTAACATTTTTATACTTGTTGACGCATTCAAGTTTGAATTCCCATGAATATTTCATAGAAAAAGTACCCCTTTCCTAATGTCTAGGATTTGGGGGTACCTTTCAAACTTAAGAGTTTTTTGTTATTCTAAGCAAAGCTTATTTTTTAAATTTCTTTGGGCCTTTGAATGATTTATCAGGGCGATGGAGATGTTCTGGACGAGCATTTCTTTCCGCGGATTCATCATAGCCTTCTGGCTTTTCAGCAAATTCTTTGTGTGAAACTTTGACTTTGCCTTTTTCATCGATTTCAGTGACTCTGACTTTGAGTTTATCACCGAGTTTAACGACGTCTTGCGCTCTATCGATATAGCCATAACCTAATTGGCTGACATGGCATAAGCCATCGACATTACCGAATAAGTGGACGAAGGCACCATAGTCTTCGACACGGTTAACTTCGCCTTCGAAGACTTCACCAACTTTGGCTTCACGGACGATGTCTTGAATCATGCCTTTAGCCTTATTGATGGTTTCTCTATCCATGTGATAAATGGTGACTTGACCATTATCTTCGATATCAATCTTCACGTTATCGCATTGAGCGATGATTTCGTTAATGACTTTACCACCGGTACCGATAACTTCTCTGATTCGATCTGGATCAATGAAGAAGGTATCCATCTTAGGAGCGTATTTACCAACATCTGGTCTTGGTTCGGCAATGGCTTTAGCCATAACTTCACGGATTTGCGCTCTTGCGCCATGGGCTTGGGCTAAAGCTTCTTTTAAGACTTCACGAGTAACACCTTTAATTTTGATGTCCATTTGTAAAGCGGTAATACCTTTTTCTGTACCAGCGACTTTGAAGTCCATATCACCGAAGTGATCTTCTAAGCCTTGAATATCAGTTAAGATTGTGTATGGGTGTTTGCCATCTAATGGTCCAGAGCTGATTAAGCCCATCGCAATACCACTAACCATGGCTTTGATTGGGACACCAGCGGCCATTAATGACATACAGGAAGCACAGATACTAGCTTGGGAAGAAGAACCGTTAGATTCCACGACTTCTGCCACTGTTCTAATGGTATATGGGAATTCTTCTTCGCTTGGAATGACGTAAGAAAGAGCTCTTTCACCCAAAGCACCGTGACCGATTTCTCTTCTACCTGGGGAACCCATTCTGCCAACTTCACCGACGGAATATGGTGGGAAGTTATAATGATGCATCCAGTGACGTGTATCTTCTTCAGTTAAGTTATCGATGATTTGAGCATCGCTCTTCGCGCCTAATGTGGTGATGGAAATGACTTGAGTTTGACCACGGGTGAACATGGCAGAACCATGAGTTCTTGGTAATAAGTCGACTTGGGCGTCCAAAGGACGAATTTCATCAACTTTACGACCATCTGGTCTAATCTTTTCATCAGTAATGAGTCTGCGCACTTCTTTAGCAACGAGACCTTCTAAGGTTTCATTGACCATGTGCATGACTTTTTGATGAGTCTTTTCATCTTCGTATTTACGTGTATCGTAGTCATCTAAGATTTCGTTTTCGATAGCATCAATGGCATCTTGTCTTTCGAGTTTATCAAAGATAGAGATAGCTTTCTTTAAACGAGCTTCCGCTCTATCGGTGACATCTTTTTCGATTTCAGGATCGCATTGATAAAGTTCGATTTCTCTTTTTGGATGACCGATTTCTTTAATAATCTCTTTTTGCCAACGACAAAGTTTTTTGATGGCTTCGTGACCAAACATTAAAGCATCGAGCATATCTTCTTCGCTTACTTGGTCAGCACCCGCTTCAACCATGTTAATGGCTTCTTCTGTACCGGCAACCGCTAAGTTGATATCACTGGCTTCTTTTTCAGCCACTGTTGGGTTGATGATGAATTTACCATTTACTCTACCAACATAGACACCAGCGATTGGGCCATCAAATGGAATATCAGAAATACCTAATGCTAAGGAAGAACCGAGCATGGCGGTCATTTCTGGTGTGCAGTCTTGGTCAACAGACATGACAGTGTTGACGATTTGGACTTCGTTACGGAAGCCTTCGGAGAACATTGGTCTAATTGGACGGTCAATGAGTCTCGCAGTTAAGGTGGCGTGTTCCCCTGCACGGCCTTCTCTTCTTAAGAAGGAACCAGGAATTTTGCCAACTGCGTATTGCTTTTCTTCATAACCAACGGTTAATGGGAAGAAATCACCTTCTTTAGGTTCATCTGAGCAACACGCTGTGGAAAGAACAACTGTTTCGTTTAATCTAACTAAGACGGCACCATCAGCTTGTTTAGCGATTTCGCCGGCTTCAACAACGAACTTCTTTCCTTCGAATTCTAATTCGAATACTCTTTTCATTTTTTTACCTCTTTTTTAAAATTTAACCTTGGTTATTATACAAGAACGGATTAACTTTGTTAAACTCTTTTTAGCAAAAGAAGAAAAAAGCCATTTGCTTTTTACATAATATGCGTTGTGTTATCATAAATATATGGAAAACAAGAAAAGGTTTTGGACGATTAATATCTTAGATCTTGTGACATTTGCCTTGATGGTTTTAGGCATTACTTTTTCTATTTTTGATGTCAGGTTTATGGTTGATCTTCCAAGGCTTTCAACACTACCGATTTTGATGACTTTTACTGGATTAAGTAACGTTTTTATCGGGCTTGTTTGTCTTTTTTCTGCTTTGTATCGCATAATCAAAAAAGAAAAAACTCTTCCTGTTTATTTATTAATAATAAAGATGATTGCCTTAGCAGATATCACCATTACTTTTGTCATTACCGCGACCTATTTGGCCCCATCAATTGGTTCTAGTTGGTGGAGGTTATATATCAACAACAATATCTTTAATCATTTCTTAACCCCATTATTAGCAATTATTTCTTTTATAGCGTTTGAAGAATATGTGAAATTTAATTGGAAATATTGTTTTTTAGCCATAGTACCAATTGCTTTATACGGAATAATGTATTTAACTAACGTTTATTCTCATCTTACTCCAGAAGGGAAAACCGATTTAGCCTATGACATCTATGGTTTTTGTCGATTTGGTATAGGCTTTTTAATTCTCTTTTTAGTGGGATTCTTACTTATTTCATTTGCATTAACACTATTTTATTATTGGTTAAATAAGCGCAAAGAAAAAGCCGCTTAGTAGCGGCAATTTTTCTAAGTCGATAACTTATTTTCTTAAACCTAATTCAACGATTAATTTAAGATAAGCATCACGATCGGTTCTAATGAGATAGTCTAAGAGACTTCTTCTTTGACCGACAAGAATCATTAAGCCACGTTTGCTAGCGGCATCTTTGTGATTCTTCTTTAGGTGAGCTGTTAAAGCATTGATTTGTTCGGTTAATAAGGCAACTTGAACTTGGACAGAACCAGTGTCTTTTTCATTTTTACCAAACTTCTTAACTAGCTCGGCTTTTCTTTCTTTGGTTAACGCCATTGAAATACCCTCCTATTCTTTCTTAACTTATCTCCGGGAATAACGTTAGGGACTCGTTTATCCTAGGGAAAAGTCGCATTGAATATTTTATATTCTTTTAAAGTTATTGCAAAGTCTTTTTTGTAATTTCTTCATCCTTGATTAATTGTTCCCTTAATTCATCCATTGAGGCAAACTGCATAACAGGTCGCATATAGGAAACAAAATCAACATATAATTCACGTCCATAAAGGTTTTCATTAAAATCGATAATATGAACTTCAATAATAGGTTTCATTAATTGATTGATGGTTGGGTGAGTGCCAACACAAATCATTGCTTTTCTTCTTCTTGATAAGAAATAGGCATAACCCATATAGACGCCTTCTTTAGGGAAGACATAAGTATAATCTAGGTCTAGATTAGCGGTTGGGAAATCGATTTTTTGGCCGTTATGTCCACCTTCCACAACTAAACCGCATATGCGATATGGTCTACCGAGGAATGAGGCCGCTTTTTCGACTTTTCCTTCTTCCACTAGTTCGCGAATTTTCTTTGATGAAATCTTAAGATTATTAACTTTTTCTAATTCCACTACTTCAACGTCAAAGAAGAGTTTTAAATAATTAGCGTCACCTTCACCTAAGGTACCAAATTTATAGTCAGATCCCACGAAAATCTTTTTAGGATTAAGTGGTTTTAAGACGCGTTCAATGAATTCATCTTTAGTGACTTTTAAAGTTTCTTTTTCAAAGTGCATGATGTAAAGAAACTTTACGCCCATCTCTTCTAAGATATCCGCTTTATCAAATGTTGAAGTTAAAGAATAGTTTTCTTTTTTACCTAATAAAACTGCAGGAGCAACATCAAAAGTCATGACTCCAACAGGATAGCCTTCCGCGAGCGCTTTATTGATAAGTTTTTGATGACCTAGATGTAAACCATCATAAAAACCAAGACACAAAACTAGGTCTTTATCATTAGCGGGAACATCGTTAATGCTGAAATCAATAATCTTCATTATCTAAGCCTCTTGCGCATTCATAATAACCTAATTCGCTATATTTATAAATAGCGATTGTGTGTTTTTTATTGTCGCAAACGCAAAAAGTCTCAAGTCTTTCTGGGAATAATTTTAAAGATAGCTTACCCCCGTGTCGCGCCTTTTTGAGTTCTTCTTCGTTTTCAAGCACTTTAATTGAGACAAATTTAGAAATAATATCAAACATCGGAGTTACACTATTTTCGTTTAACTTATTAATTGGTAAGGCGTCTTTAACATCGATATCTAAAATCTTGGTCCTTCTTAATGAAGTTAGATGACCAACAGTGCCTAGTTTTTCTGCAATCGTTTCGCCTAGTACTCTAATGTAGGTGCCTTTACTGACTGTTGTTTCAAACTTGATTGATTTATCGCCAAAGGAAATGAGTTTTAACTCTTTTACATCGATGATTCTTTTTGGTAATTCCACTTCCTGGTTAAGGTGTGCATATTGATATAACTTACGGCCATTAACATGGACTGCGGATGTTTTAGGAACGATTTGTTCGTTTTCTCCTAATAATGAAGAAAAGACATCTTCTATAGTTTCTTTATTAAATAAAGGAATTTCTTTTTCTTCAATGATTTCATCAGTATGATCACCACTTGTGGTTTTACTGCCTAACAATAAAGTTGCTTCATATGTCTTATATTGTCCTTCGATATAACTAAGGGCTTTAGTGGCGCTATTTAAACCAATGATTAATAAGCCCGTGGCAAAAGGATCAAGCGTTCCAGCATGGCCAACTTTTTTAGCATCATAAACCTTAGCGATGATATTGCAGACATCTCTAGAAGTATAATCGCTTTCTTTATCAATTAATAAGAAACCATTTTTCATTTGAAAACCCTATACAAAATAATATAATTATTTCGTTATGAAAGCAATTAGGACCATTTTAGCCTGTATCCGTAAGGCTGACCAACAATACAATCTCATCAATCATGGTGATAAAATTTTGATTGGTTTAAGCGGCGGAAAAGACAGTGTGGTTTTAACCTATGCTTTGAGTTTGTATCAAAAATTTTCTCATACTGATTTTAAGATTCAACCAGTGATTTTAGATTTAGGTTTTCCTAACTTTAATCCTTACGAGATGAATAAGTTTTGCGAGTCACTTGGTCTCAAGCTGATGGTTGTGGATAATACAGAAGTTTATCGCATTTTACAAATCCAACAAAAAGATAAAGAGCACCTTCCTTGTTCCATCTGTTCAAGAATGAAAAAAGCTTCGATGAACAAGGTCGCTAATATGATCGGTTTTAATAAAGTAGCCTTTGCTCATCACGCAGATGATGCGATAGAAACATATATGATGAACACATTATTTGGTGGGCGTATTGCTTCTTTTGCCCCTAAAATGCATCTAGAAAGAGCGGATATTACTTTTATTAGACCTTTAATTAATGTTAGAGAAAGTGACATTATTAAACTCGTTAAAGAAGAAAATCTTCCCGTTTTAGCGTCAGGTTGCCCCGCGAATATGCACACTAGAAGAGAAGATATGAAGCTTCTTTTAAAAGATATTTATAAGAGATGGCCAATCGCTAAAGATAACCTTTTAACAATGCTATCAAATTATGAGAAAGAAGACGTTTGGGGCAACGAAATATACCATCAAATTAACCAAGATGGTTTAACCTTAAAACCAGTCACCACTCCTATCGATATGATGTATGTTTTAGATATCAGAAACAAAGTCTTTGTTATAGGCCAAAATTGTCCTTATGATATTGAAGTTGTGCCAAACGAAGAAAAAGAAGCCAAACACTTTTTAATCTATTATAAGGAAACACCTGTTGGAACGATTAGATACCGTCAAACTGGCAATCGAGAATTTAAGCTTGAAAGATTCGCAGTATTAGAAGAATATCGCGGCCATGGTTATGGTAAAGATGCTTTTTTATTCTTAGTTAATAAATTAGAAGAAGATTATAACCCTTGTACTATTTACTTCAACGCACAATATCACTTATTAAATTATTATCAAAAGCTTGGTTTCACGCCTGTTGGCGAGACGTTCATGGAAGCCAATATTAAACACATCAAGATGATAAAAAAAGAGAAGTAATTACTTCTCTTTATCTTTATTTAGTAACTCGGTTATTCTCGCTTCTCTTTTGAAAGATTCATCAAGAGCAAAGACGATTTCAGGACAACGTCTTGTATCAAGTCTTTTAGCAAGGCCGCTTCTAATGAAGCCCTTGCTTTTTTCTAAGACTTTCATGCCTTCTTCAATATCTTCTTCTTTAATGAATGAAACAAAGACTTTTGCATAACTGAAATCTTTACTGACTTTTACTTCTGGAATAGTGACAAATCCTAAGTGCGGATTTTTTAATTCCATAGTGATGATTTCAGAAATGCTTTTACGAATAATACCGGCAATTCTTTCTTCTTTATTGGCCATAATTAATCCTTTTGTTCCACCATTTCAAAGTTTTCAATAATATCGCCTTCTTTAATATCATTAAAGTTTTCGATGAGCATACCGCATTCGTAGCCATTTTTCACTTCTTTAACTAAGTCTTTTTCTCTTTGTAAGGAAGCAAGTTTACCTTCATAAACGACAATGCCGTCTCTAATGACACGGACACCACCAGTGGCTTTAATTGATCCATCAACGACCATGCAGCCAGCGATTGTGCCTAATTTAGATACTTTAAAGAGTTTTCTAATTTCGGCTTGACCATTGACTTTTTCCACCATTGTTGGGGCAAGCATACCTTTCATCGCCGCTTGAATTTCTTCGATCAAAGCATAGATGATACGATGCAATCTAATTTCAACTTTTTCTTCTTCCGCTTTAGCGCGTGTCTTGCTATCTGGTCTAACATTAAAACCATAAATAATAGCGTGAGACGCGCCTGCTAAAAGGACATCGCTTTCAGTGATAGCGCCACTACTAGCGCGGACAACATTAATTTTAATTTTATCAGTAGTGAGTTTTTCTAAAGAGGCCTTAACAGCTTCGGCACTACCAGTTGATTCAGCCTTAACGATGATGTTAAGGTTTTGCATTTCACCAGTTTTAGATAAGTTAAATAAATCTTCTAATGAAGCAGCGCTTGTTTTATTTCTTTCAGCGGCTTCTTTTAAGAGTTTACGTTTTTGGGCGATGCTTCTTGCTTCGCTTTCTTCAGAGAAGGCCATGAAGCGGTCACCTGCTAAAGGAACTTCACTTAAACCGATAACAGAAACTGGTGTGCTTGGTAAAGCGACATTTAAAACCTTACGGAATTCGTTAGTCATTCTACGAGCCTTACCATATGTGGTACCAACAACTAAATAGTCGCCTTCTTTTAAGGTACCGTTTTGCACTAAAAGCGTAGCTTTTGGACCTTCGTTCTTGTCGAGTTTAGCTTCTAATACTGTACCAAGAGCGTATCTATCTGGGTTAGCTTTTAATTCTTTCATTTCGGCCACTAAAAGGATGCTTTCTAATAAGCCATCAATATTGGTTTTCTTTTTAGCAGAGATTTCAACAGCAATGACATCACCACCGAATTCTTCGCAGATGACATCGTGGGCAATGAGTTCGTTTTTAACTCTTTCTGGATCAGCGCCTGGTTTATCCATTTTGTTAATGGCAACGATAATTGGGACACCCGCTGCTTTAGCGTGGTCAATCGCTTCCACTGTTTGGGGCATAACACCATCATCAGCGGCAACGACTAAGACAACGATATCGGTGACACCGGCACCTCTAGCTCTCATTTGGGTGAAAGCTTCGTGTCCAGGAGTGTCAATAAACGTAATCTTTTGGCCGTTAATTTCTTTTTGGTAAGCACCAATTTCTTGAGAAATACCACCAAATTCACCTTCGACTAAGTTAGAATTTCTAATAGCGTCAATTAAAGTGGTTTTACCATGGTCAACGTGGCCCATAATGGTGACGACTGGTGGTCTTGGTTTTAACTTACTTGGATCATCGTTAATTTCGACATCTTCGAAGTGTTCAGCGGCGACGATAACCTTCTTTTGGAAGTCATAGCCAAACTCTAAACAAACTAGACCGATGAGTTCGTCATCTAAGATTGTGTTGATGGTGACCATCTTTCCTTGCATGAATAAGAATTTGATGACATCACCAATTGGAACATTAATTGTTTTAGCGAGTTCACCAGCGCTTATTGCGCCTGTATAAACAAATACGCCACCGTTTACTTTTGTTTTGACACGGTCATTTTTCACTTTTGTCGAAACGTTAGTTTCACGAGTGTTAAAATTGTTTTTGTTATTTTTAGCCATCAACAACACCTTCTTTCTTTATTAAATTAATTCGAGCAATTGGTCGTAGATAATTTGACAATCTGCAACTCTTAATGCTTTTTCTAAAATATGACGCTTTTTTGCGTTAGTGATGACTTCTTTATCTCTAGATAAATAAGCACCACGACCTTGGAGTTTATAAGAAGGATCAATCTTTATTTCATGATTAGGAGTCTTAACTACTCTAAACATTGATTCTCTTAGATAACTCTTTTTGGAATATGCACAAATTCGATAAATTTCTTTTTGCATTATCTATCGTCTTCGTAGTATTCATCGAATTCATCGTAATCGATGTCTTCGTCTTCGTATTCCTCTTCAGCTTCTTTGTCTTCTTCTTCCATTTGACGAAGTTCTTCTTCAGTGTAAATAGACATTCTTTCGCCGGTAGAAATAACAGGTTTAGTTGTTTCTTCCTCTTCTTCTTCGGCTTTCTTGTTATTCTTCTTGAAGTTCTTCTTACTTGGTTTATTAGCCTTACGAGCGGATTCGTCAGCAAGAGATTTTTCAAGGTCTTCGATAGAAGTTGTTGTTTTAACCTCTCTTCTAACCTCTTCAACTTTATTTTCAACTTTCGCTGGCTTTTCTTCTTTGGCCACTGGAGCTTCTTCGATGACTGGAGTTTCTTCTACGACTGGGGCTTCAACTGGTTCAGCTTCTTTCTTTTCGACTTCAGCTTCTAAAGCTTCGTTTAAGTCCTCATCATCGTCATCAGTTTCTTCTTCATAAACACGGTCTTGAGGCGCAACATAGCCTTCTGGTAAACCTGGGAGAACACTGATTGGTGTATTTTGTTCTTCTTGGGCCACGCGGATTTGCGCTTGTTCTCTTTTAGCGTCTTCAAGAGCTTGAACTTCTTCAAATGAAGTGTATTCTAAGTTATCTTCGAGAGCTTGTGATTCTGTTTTAACATCGATGTTATAACCGGTTAATTTGACCGCTAAACGGACGTTAACACCACGACGGCCAATGGCTAAAGATAAAGAATCGTCTTTGACGATAACTGTGGCAGTTTTCTTTTCTTCATCTAAGACAATGCCTAAAGCATGGGCTGGTTTAAGAGCTTCCATGATATAAAGGGCAGTGTTATCGCTATAACCGATAATATCGATTTTTTCTTTATTTATTCCACCATTACCTAATTGGGAAACGATCTTTTGGATACGGCTTCCGTTAGGACCGATACAGGCACCAGCTGGATCGATTTTTGGATCTGGGCTATATACCGCAATTTTGCTTCTTTCACCGGCTTCACGCGCGATACCCATGATTTTGATTGTGCCATCATAAATTTCATGAATTTCTTCTGCACATAAGCATTTGAGGAAGCCTTCTTTGCTACGGGAAACAACGATGTGTGCACCTTTTGTGCCACTAGCGACATCGTCAACATAAATCTTAATTGTTTCACCAACGATGAATCTTTCATCTCCGATTAATTCTTTCTTTGGTAAGAAGACTGATGTTTTAACGATGTTAACAGAAATGCCTCTTTCATCGACTTTTTCAACTTTACCAGTAATGATGGTACCGATTTTGTCTTTGAATGTTTCATAAAGGATGCTCTTTTCTGCTTCTGCAAATTTTTGTTTGAGCATGCTCTTGACAGACATTGCTGTCGCTTTTCTTAATTCGTCAATTGGGGCTTCGATAATGAATTCATCGCCATCTTTATATTTCTTTTTGGAATCTAAAGCGTTGGCGTCTTCGACACTGATTTGTAAAAAATCATCTTCGACTTCATTTACGACGTCCTTAACTTGACATAATTCGATGGTGCCTTTTTCAGGATCGATACTCGCTCTGACATTAGCATCATCACCGCCTAATTGTTTCTTGTAGGCTTTGATTAATGATTCTTCTAAAAATTGAAGAATTGTTTCTTTGCTAATTCCCTTACTAGCTTCAATTTCTTCTAAAGCGTTGAGGAAATCTACTGCGTTAATAGCCATAATTTTTACTCCTTAAAATTTAATCGCTAAACGTACTTTTGAGACATTTTGTTTATTAATCTCAAGTGACATACTCCTTGTTTTCATTCTATAAGTGATGGTAAATGTCTCATCTTTGACACTAATTAAGTCACCTTCATAGATGTTTTCGCCCTTGATGGGGTTAATAAGATGAACGTGAACAAACTTACCGACATAGTTAGCGAGTTGTTCGACTTTTAAAGGCTTTTCTGCCCCTAAAGATGAGACATCTAAGGTGTAGGCCTTTTCAAATGGATTTAATTCGTCTAAATAGGCGTTTAAGACATTAGTGATTTCAACAATAGCGTTCATATCAATATCTTTAACGCGGTCAACGACAACGCTTAATGTTTCATTAGCAAAAGAAAGGCTATAAAGTTCATAACCTTGTTCATTAAGTTTTTCGCTGATTAATTGTTTTAAAGTATTTAAATCCATAGGTACCCCTCAAAAACAAAGAGTGGCTTTTAGCCACTCTTATTCAGAGTATATCGCTACTAGGCTTGCGCTTAATAGCACTATTATTATATAGAAAATAACTTATTTGTAAATATTTTTATAAAAATACTTACTACATAGATAGTCCACCAAGAAGAGCAAAATACTAATTCTCCAAATTAAAATAGCCCCTTTTGGAGAGAGGCTATTTTATATTTTGATGCTCTTATTGTTATTGAGCAAAATATGTATGCTTTGTGATCCACTTTTTAAGTTTGATTGGGATCCACAAACCATAAATGCCCAATGTGATGATTGTTAATAAGAACCATTTAATCCAATTGCCAAACAATTGAATCGCTTTGCCATCAAAAGCTAATCTTCTGCCTTCAATAACTGTGTGTTTTGTTTCCCAGTTATAAAGCATACAGACTGCCCATGGATAGCAAATTCCCAAAGTCACAAGTGTGACTAAGAAACCTAAAATAGACCATCCAATTTTTTGAAGCAAACCACCATCAAAATAGGATTTGTTTTCGTCAGCCATTATGTATCTCCTTTGATTTCATTATAAGAGATGTTTTCTACGTATTACAACACAAAAACAACGTTATTGGTCTTTTTTTGTCATTTTGGTAAATGGAAACATCTAATATGAGCGGTTTTTCTTTTGCGTTTCGGGAAATAATCAATATATTTTTCCCCATCATAATGCTTTAAACAGCCTTCGCCATATCTTTCTAAGCAAAAGCCTACGATATTGTTAAAAGAATAAAACTTATGGCCGTTAAATAGATATTCTTTAAATGGATAAATCATTTCTCTTGGATAGAGATTGACACTAGCTTTTTGAAAAGGGATGATCACTGACTGACAGACAAAGTTAGCGTTTTTATACTTGGTAGCCACCATTTTTTCTTCTTCTTTCATTTTCTTTTTAAGACCTTTGGGGTCAATATGAAGAATATCATCTTTGATGATATAAGAGACTGCTCTTCGCTGAGATTTTTTGATTAACTTACGATGCGTTTTAGCGTCTTTCATTCCTATTAAAGCAACAATATCAACAAAGAAACCTTCATAACTTTTGGTGCGGTCAGGAAGACACCAAAAGTTTTTATCTTGCATATAGCCATATTTCTTTTTGACTTTGATGGTTGGAATCAAAATGTTATAGCGAGGATCTTTTTCATAGCAGATATATTCAAACTCTTCTTTAAGGTCTTTATCAAACGCTTCTATTAAACGAGGAATGTCAAAATAATCAACAGCGATATCGGCGTCATCATCCCAAGGGATGAAGCCTTGATAATTGTAGAGGCCTAAAGCGGTGCCAAACGCTAGAGCGTAAGGGATATTATTTTTACGGCAAATACGGTCGATTTCTAGCATGATGGAAAAGACGATTTCTTGAATCTCTTTGATGCTAGTCTTCGTGCCGTCTTTATCTTTTCCTAAAGGGTATAGATAGTTATCAATGATATATTCACTCATTTAAGATTCAACTTTCCATCCGTGGCTTCAACATATTCAATAGCGGAGTTATCCATCCATCCTTCACCTTTTTCAATAGCGTTCCACTCCTCTAAAGTACCGGCGAAAGTAATGCTTTTTAAAATGGAAGCGTGATAAAAACACTTATCACCAATCTTTTTAACAGTGCTGGCGATTGAGACTTTTTCAAGATTGATACAGTTAGAGAAAGCACTATCTCCTAATGCAACAATACCTTCTGGAATTAAGGCCTCTGTTAATAAGTTTTCGTTTTCAAAAGCTTTATCACCAATGGTATAAGTTCTCTTTGGGAAGTTTTTGAGATATTGATAAATCAATGAATCCTTTTTAGCGAAATCTAATGGTTTTGGTTTGTATTCAAGAATGTAGACTCTGCGTCTCAATGTTTTTTTATAGATTTGGGAAAGAATAATCGCTAAGGCTAAGAAAGCGAGAATAAGAATGAAAGGTGTGATAAAGAATCTAATATGATCCATGATATTGCATTCAACAAACATCTTCCTACAAAGTAGGAAATATAAGAATAACATCAAGATAAACAACGAGAAGAATGTCGTCACAGAATGCGCCATTGCGGAAATCATTAAAGTGTTTTTAGCGTGACCTCTAAATAAGAAGACTAAGCCATAGAAAAGGACTACTAACGCAAAAATCACACTAATAAGTAATAGAGTTACGACAATGATTTCCATCGTTGGTTGATTTTCAGCGATTAAAGAAAGCAATGTCAAAGCCCCGTTATAACTACTAACTGAAGCGCTAAAGCGATCGAATTCTGGATTATACAAACCTTTGACCCAGTGACGAATGACATAACCGATAAAATTTAAACCGTTCATATCCACTCTTTCTCCACCAGCGGGGAAGTAAGCAAATATTGGTAGGAATAAGAATGCTACAAAAACACCGATAACAGCGAACGCTAAAATAGCGCTCCACATAATACCTTTGCAGTGCTTTTCATAGACTTTATTAGCCGGTATCTTACTACGGTCAATTTCCATATATTATCTCGTAGGTAACATTATATGCTAAAAATGAAGAAATAACACCCACTAATATGCGATGCACACAAAAAGAAAAGCGGGAAAACCGCTTTCCATTAGTCTAACAATTCACTGAGTGATTTGATGCGTTTATATGGAGCATCAATATATTCATCATCTCTATCTAGTAAGATAGGTGTTACTCCAGCGTTAACTGCGGCTAAGCAATCATTAAGTGAATCTCCGATATAACAGATGTCTTTTTTATCGCCTTTATATTCGAGCATTTCTAACGCTTTTAAAATTGGTTCTGGATGGGGCTTTGGATTAGGAGCTTCTTCATTACCTACTAAAACTTTAAAGAAATCTTTTTGCATATCAAATTTCTTCAAAACATCTCTCACGTGGGGAACATTATTGGAGGTGACAATACCCAAATCTGCTTCCATCATTCTTAAATCGATAACGGTATCGTAGGTATCATCATAGATGTTAGTGAGGTTAACACTCTCTTGTGACCTGACATACTTTTCGATGTAGCTAACGAATACACGCCACTTCTCTTTTGGGGCGCCGATGCGTTCATAGCTGACTGGTATTGGTTCACGAGTGAAGCCTAAAACATCGTCTTCGTTAAAGGAAAAACCAATTCCTTCATAAGCCATTTTAAAGACGTATTTAGAAGAGGGAAGCGTATCAAATAGCGTTCCATCAAAGTCGAATAAATAGACGTTATATTTTTCCATTATTAGTCTGCAAGTGAGCCCATTGGATCCCATGGTTTTAAAACCACTGGTTTTTCTTGTAAGGCTTTTAATTCTTTTTCGTTAAGATATTTCTTATCCACGACTGCTTGATAAACGAATTGATCAAACCAAGTATTGCTCATGATGTAATAGCCATCTTTGGCTCTATCTTTACCCCAGGAGTTTTCAATCTTCCATTTGCGTGGTTGACCATCTTTAAATGAAACACCAGTGATACACATCGCGTGATTCATTTGGGAGGCATGATAATCTAAAGATTCATCTTTATCCATGATTAAGGAAAGGCCAAATGGGGTTTCTAAATCAAATCTTTGGTCATCCCAAATACCGAGTTCTCTATCCCCATAGAAACCAACATCACTACCGAACCAAACAATGCGGTCATCTCTTAATTGAGACAAGATGAGTTCTTTCATTCTATCCATGGTGACATTTAAGTGAGTGACTTCTTTTCCACCGACAACATTGCCTAGGTAGGCAACTGTATAAGTTTTACCAAATGGTTTATCTTTAGTTGGAGCGTTAATTAATGAGACGTAATCATTAAGTGAATCGCCTAGGAATCTTTCTTTAAATGATAAAGGAGTGAAACCTTTTTCAATTTTGTAATTACCATCTTTATCGGTGTATTCAAAATCAAATGTGGAAGGCACTAGGCCATAGGCATCGTTTAAAAGAGCATAGATTTTATCTAATAAAGCGTCTTTTTCTTTTCTTACAGCTTCAATGCCTTTTTCAGCATATAAGCGTTTCGCATCACTAGCGAATTTACGAATGGAGAAGTTAATGACTTGACCAGTTTCTCTAGTGGCACT
>CADCCA010000010.1 GCA_902799855.1 uncultured Erysipelotrichaceae bacterium
TTTTTGATTTGTTCAGCAATGACAGGAAGATTAAGTCCTTCTGCGTTATTCTTCATTTCTAATGCGAAGCCATCATTTGATTCGTAACGCGGAATAACGTGAACGTGGAAGTGTTTGACTGATTGTCCTGCTGCTTCATAACAATTTGTTAAGATATTCACCCCTTTAGCGCCTAAAAATTGAATATCTATTTGACCAATACGTTTGGCGACATCAAAGACCTTATGCATGATCTTTTCAGGCGTAGAGAGGAATGTATCGTAGTGTTCCTTTGGAATGACTAAGGCGTGGCCTTTTGTGACTTGCGAGATGTCTAGGAACGCTAAAACATCATCATCTTCATATAACTTGTAGCAAGGTATTTCTCCTGCAACGATTTTACAAAAAATATCTTTTTCCATAATAATTTATCTCCATGAGGATTATATAAAAATTATAGCACAAAAAAGGAGGTTGTTTAGACCTCCTAGTTTTGTTTTTTTGAATTAGTCGAAGAGTTCTGGGAAATTGGTCTTGAAGTATTCATAGACGACTGTGTCATGATACTTGAGATTCATTTCTTCGAGCCAGTGTTTCTTGGACAAGTTCTTGTATGTATCGTTATTAGCAACGATTTGAACGATTTCGTTGATGTAGGTTTCGAGTTTGGCGAGACCATCAGCATCGAGTTCACTAATGTTCTTCTTGTCTAAGTTTTTACTTCTAATGGCGTCTTCAACTAAGACGACGTAGTAAGTGCCATCGCTTTCGAATAAGATGTCGTTTTGGACTGGGTCACCACTAATTCTGGTGGTATTTCTTAAGAAATAGTTACCATTGACTTTACCGACAACATTGATGATGTTGGTGGTTGATTTGCCTTCTTCTTTGGCTTTGTCAAGGTTTGTGGTCCAAGCGTCGTTTTCGTATAAGTATTCGACACAGAAGTTGTCTTTTTGTTCGCCGTTTTCAATCTTTGGATTTAAGGCGTTGGCAACGTTGATATCAAATAATTTGTTTTTGATGGCTTCTGGTAAGTTAGAGACACCGACGGATTTGATATACCAACCTGTGGATGTGTAGTCTTTTAACTCTAATTCACGGGTCTTGATTTCTTTACCGACTTCGACGGTGTAGCTATTGCTACCAGTGTATGAACCTTCGTTTTCGGAAATCTTTGGATCATCAGCGATCTTTTCAATTTCTTCCATCATATCGCCGTACGCTGTACCTTTGAAGTAAGGTTTCGCGCCACCGACGAAGTAATCTGGAACGGCTTTATACATTAATTCATATTCTTCAGTACTTGCGTAATTAGCAGTATCTGACATGAATGTACCAGTCCAAGCATTGGAGACCATCTTGAATGATTTTAAATCAATGGTCTTTGGAGCTGCTGGATCAGAGAAGATGTAATCATAGACATAGGTGTGCATTAAGTCGTTAGCACCTTTATCGTACTTGCTATTGTTAGAAATAGAGAGCACGCTGATGTGACGGGCGGATGTACGGCCTAATGTGTCGTATGATTTATCGAGAATGTATTGTTCAACCAATAATTGACGATAGATGTCTGGTAAGACTTTGTCTTCAATGTATGTAGCATCAGCTGTTTCTGGATCTTCGCTATCTTTAAGATCGGAATCACTTTGATAGTTTTCGCGGTGAAGAATGAAGTCTTCGTTACCTTCGATGTCAGTTGATTTTTCTTTGAAGACATCATAGTCTTCGACTTGGGCGGTTAAGACACCCTTGAATGTGTTTGTTGGAGTAGCAACCACATTATTTTCAATGGAGCTAGCAAGTGAACGGACGAATTTAGCTTCGTCAAAGACGTTTTCTTCGCTATAGCTACCACCGGAGATTAAGGAATACATCTTTTGAGCAATTCTCTTTTCGATGGTGTTCCATTTTTCTTCGAGTCTAGCGAATTCCGCTAATGTGACATCGTCATCGGCTTGGCCTTCAGCTCTCACGCGTTCACCCTTATTGTTTTTTGTCCAATAAGCGCTGTGATCGTTGATGAACTTTTTAGCGATTTCGTCGCCACCGGTTAAGTCACCAGAGGCGTCGTGTTGTAAGCCGTGGACGGCTTGCTTTAATGTTGTTTCACCAAAGCTATTGTTGGAAATCTTTTTAGCAGTGATTTTGTTATAGTTACCAAAAACACTAATGGAATATTGATATAAGAGTTGATCTAGAACATCAGCTGGGATGCTTCCGGAACGGATTGATTTATAAACATCTGTGAAGTTGTTGTTATAGATATCACTATCACCGTTAATATTGACGATTGGAGAGTTTTCGTCATATCCGGTTGGTTTTGCAATGATTTCATCATTACAAGCGGTAAGAGCGAATGCGCTTAATAAAGCGATTGCACTAATTTTAATCACATTTTTACGCATAGTAGTAATAATCTCCTCCTTCCGCAAAGGCTTTGTAGGCTGTTGCATCAACAGTACCTTCGTATAATTTGAAGAAATCATCAGCGATCTTTTCGGAAACTAAACGAGTGTAGTAAACACTGCTCATTGTACCAGTAACTGGGTTAACTGTTTTCCAAGGAGTAACGTTACGGTTATATTCTTGGGCACCGAGCATTCTGGTATATGTTTTCCAGACTTTTGCTAAGCCTTCTTCTTGTTTGTCTCTGTTTGTGGATTGTTGGATTTCAATATAGGCTTTGATGTCATCACCTAAATTTTCAGCAGCACCAGTGAAGTTAACTGTCATACCACCTTCAGTGGTTAACCAGTTGTAAAGACGATAATCATATGTGGAATCGAAGGAAGTGATTTTGCTCTTCACATCGTCAGCACGTTTTGTATAGTCTTCTGTTTCACCGTTGATGTAACCGACGTATGAATTTTGTTCATAGCCTTCATCACCAGGAATCTTTGTGCTGTAGTAAGTAGATAATGTAGCAAAGTCAAACATGGATTTTTCGATAACCATGAGGTGGATACCATATTGGCTACGAACACCGATGATAACATTGCCTTTTTCATCAACTAAATAACCATCATTATTGAAGCCTTTTAAGCCGGCTTTATAAACGTTAGCATCGTCAATTAAATTAGAGAACTCAGTATTAGCATCGGCAGCACCGAAGTTAGGAGCGGCTGATTTACGGTTTTTAATTAAGAAGACGTTGTGTAAGTTTAAATATTTGTTCCAAATGATGTTTCTTGGATAAAGGGCGGTACTACCATTGGCTAACTTGTTACCATAGTGGTCAGCAGTAACCTTGGCGTAATCACCTAATTTAATGAAAGCTTCATAAGGAACTTCGACAACTTTAGCAGGTAAGGCATTGTAGACTTCATCTTCAAAACCTAAGCCTTCTTTAATAGCTTCTTTAGCAGCGCTTGTCGCGTGTCTTGCATCATACTTGTAGTCATAGGCGTATAAACCTAATTGGAATTCATTGACCATACCTAAGCTACCAGAGGAAGCAGCATTGGTCATGATGCCAACGTCACCACCGTTAGAGGCAGAACCATCTTCGCTGTACTTTTTAGCAACTTGAGCGAATGTGTATTTGCCTTCGGCAAGTGTTGTGACTGTGTTATAAAGTCTGTTGGCTTGATCTTCAGAAATTGTTCCTTTGTAGAACTTTTCTTGAGCATCACTTGCTTCGTCGACTTTGACTAAGATATGACGGATGTGGTATGGCATAGCGGATTTAACTGCTTGGTTATCTCCACCGACCTTGGCACCAGTAGAATCGACACCGATGAATTCATTTTTCAATGCTTCAGCGTTATCGTTGTTTGTGGCGTACCAATCCTTCATGATCTTCTTTTCTTCGTCATAAATGAATTTTTCTAATAATTCTTTAGAGTTTTCGACGTTATTGGAATCGAGAATAGACTTCCATTCATCGTCGTATTTAGTTCCATTGCTATCGGCGTTTTTCTTAGCTTCGTCCTTTTTAGCTTGGACTTCGTTCTTGGCGTAGTTTTCAATTTCTTTGTAGTTCTTATCGCCTTCAGCCCAATTGAGATTTTTGAACTTATAGCGAATTAAAACTTCTAAGATCTTGTCATAGAATTTGCTGACGCCAGCGCTAGTGTTTGCATATTGTCCATAAACATCATCTGTAATTAAATCGACGCTTTCTTTTGATCCGTAAGGAGTGAAAGTAACGATTGCGTTTTTAGATGAGGAAACGGAACTACAGGCAGACATTGCCATTGCCGCAATGAAGCTAGTAACTAGTGTTATTGATAGTTTACTTTTCTTCATTTTTAACTCTCCTTTTTCAAATAACAGCGCGAATATTATAAATATTCTATTTTTTTAATGCAATATATTTGTTTACAACAGGGCCATAATCTAGAGGAAAAATGTCTCTATTTCTACAAAAATTATCGTATCATTTGCTAATGATTTACCTAATATGTAGAATAACTGACGGAATTTGAGGTAAGAAGTATGTCTACTTTAAAAATTAGTAATCTACACGCCAGTGTTGATGGAAAAGAAATACTTAAAGGCGTGAACCTCACTGTTTCAGAAGGAGAGACAGTGGCGTTGCTCGGTCCTAATGGACACGGTAAATCGACACTTTTAAGTGTCATTATGGGTCATCCAAGATATGAAGTGACTGAAGGCAGTATTTATTTTGATGATAAAGATGTCTTGTCCTTATCTGTTGATGAACGTTCTAAACTCGGTTTATTCCTAGGCATGCAAACTCCAAGTGAAATTCCTGGTGTTATTAACTCTGACTTCTTAAAAGCCGCTGTTAATGCCAGAAGAGAAAAACCTATTTCTACCTATAATTTTTATAAAGTATTAGACCAAGCCACCAAAGAATTAAAGATGCCATTTGATTTGGCAACTAGATCTTTAAACGAAGGCTTTTCTGGTGGTGAGAAAAAGAGAAACGAAATCCTTCAAATGGAACTTCTTCAACCTAAGTTAGCTATGCTCGACGAAATCGATTCTGGCTTAGACGTTGACGCCATGCAAGTAGTGGCTGAAGTTATCAAAAAAGAACAAGCAGAAGGACGTGGCTTTTTAGTCATTTCTCACTATGCTCGTTTGTTCGATATGATTCACCCTACAAGAGCAGTTGTTATGATTAACGGAAGAATCGCCTTAGATGGTGGTCCAGAAATCTTCAAACGCATCGATCAAACCGGTTATGAATTCATCAAAACTGAGTATGGAATTAACATCGAAAAGGAAGACGTTGAAATGAACAAAGTCTCCATTGGCACATGCGCTGTTAAGGAAAGCATCAAGTAGTATGAATAGAACTTCTATCGATAGCACAAATAGCGTCATTAAGTCAGGCGAATATGTCGTCGATGGTTTAATGTTGTCTAATCAAAGAGTAACAATAGAAATAGAGGTTAACTCTTTGTGTGATATTTTATTAAATAATATTAAGGACATATTAGAACTTAATATTGTTATAAATCACGATAGTCGTGTGAATTTATCTTTCCTATCAGAAGAAGAAATGAAAGAATCAAATATTAATATCAATGTGAAGCGCAATGCAGCACTTATCGGCTATTTTGCTGACTTATCTGTGAATACGCTAAACTTACATTGCAAAGTCAACTTACTTGAAGAAGGCGCTGAATGCACATATAACGTTGCAACTTTAGTCGCCGATAACGATCGTAAGTTTATCGATGTATCTATCGATCACTTATCGCAAAGAACGTATGGTAAATTTGATTGTTTTGGCATCTGTAAAGACAACGGTAAGGTCACAGTGGCCGGCACTTCGCATGTTTTTAAAGGATCTATTAAGAGTAATGCTCAACAAAACTGCAAAATCATGGTTTTTGATGAAAGCAGTGACGCAACCGCTAAACCAGTTTTAAAAATTGATGAAAATGATTTGATGGCAAGTCATGGTGCAGTTGTTGGAAAAATCAATGACGAACATCTCTTTTATTTAACTTCTAGAGGACTAAGTGAAGAGACCGCAAAAGAACTCATCACTTGGGGATATTTAAAACCCATCCTCGCTGGTTTTATTGAAGAAGACATGAAAAACCACATTTCTTCTCTCATAGAAAGGAGGATGTAAAATGTACAACGTTTACAAGATTAGAGAACAGTTTCCAATGCTAACAAATGACATTAAGATGCAGAATAAACCTCTAACTTTTCTTGATAACTGTTCAACTACATTTAAACCTCAATGTGTCATTGATGCGATGAATGAATATTATACAAAGTATAATGGCAATTCCCATCGTGGAGACTATGATTTATCTTATCAAGTAGATATGAGAATTGAAGAAGCGAGAAAAGAAGTTGCCTCTTTAATTAATTCTGAAGTTAATGAAGTAGTCTTCACTACAGGTGCAACTGGAGCTTTGAATCTTGTAGCCTACGGCTATGGTCTTAAATTCCTTAAAAAAGGTGATGAAATCATCATCAGTGTGGCAGAACATGCTTCTAATGTTCTTCCTTGGTTCAGAATTGCCGAATTAACAGGCGCTGTTATTAAATATGTCGATATCGTTAATGGTAGAATCTTGCCTGAAAATTTGCGCAAAGTTATTTCTAATAAAACGAAGATTGTTTCTTTAGCTCATGTTGGTAATGTTTTAGGTTATATTGCTGATGTTAAAGAATTTGCCAAGATTGCACATGAAAAAGGTGCAATTATGGTTGTTGATGGCGCCCAATCTGTTCCTCATCTTAAAACAGATTTCAAGGATTTAGGAATTGATTGCTTAGCGTTCTCTGCCCACAAAATGTGCGGCCCAACTGGTGTAGGTGCTCTTATTGGAAGATATGAGTTACTTTGTAAAATGGATCCATTTACCGCTGGTGGCGGCATGAATTCCACCTTCAAAAAGGATGGAACGGTTGATTATCGCTTACCTCCTTATAAGTTTGAAGCAGGCACCCTTAATATTGCGGGTATCATCGGTTTTGGTAGAGCGGTCAAGTTTATTAAAGAAATCGGTATCGATAACATTCATGAACACGATCAAGAATTAATCGATTATGCGATTAAAAAACTTGAGAATTATGAGAATATTATTATTTATAATAAAGACGCTAAAAATGGCATCTTAACATTCAACATTAAAGGTGTCTTCCCACAAGATGAAGCAACTTTATTAAATTACAAAGGTATTGCAGTGCGTTCAGGCGAACACTGCGCTAAGTTATTAGACAACTATTTAGAAACAAAAGCGACATGCAGAATGTCGACTTACTTATACACAACAAAAGAAGAAATAGACACATTTGTCGATGCGATTATTAACGGAGGTGACATACTCGATGCCTACTTTAACTAATGATATGATGAGATCCATAATTATGGACCATTATTCTAACCCACAAAATAAACATCAACCACCTCAAGAAGGCTATGAAAAAGTGCATATGCATTCCGATAATTGCATTGATGATTTAGACATCTTTTTACTAGTGAAAAACAACACAATTGTGGACGCTTGTTTTGATGGTACAGCTTGCACAATTTCTACCTCTAGCACAGACATCATGTGCGATTTATTAAAAGATAAGGATATTAATGAAGGAAGAAAAATTATTGATGCTTTCCAACATATGATTCACGAAGAACCATTTGATGAAGAACTATTAGATGAAGCAATCGTCTTCATTAATACCAGTAAACAAGCAGCAAGAATTAGATGTGCAACAATTGGCTGGAATGCTGCAGAAGAAATCTTAAAGGACAAATAATATGTCAAAAGATGAAGTAAAGTTCCAAGAAGACTATAAATACGGTTTTAAAGACAAAGACACTTCGATTATCAAAACAGGTCTTGGTCTTAACGAAGAAATTGTTAGACAAATTTCCAAGTTGAAAAACGAACCAGAATGGATGCTTGAGTTCAGACTCAAGAGTTTTAGAGCGTTCCAAAAAATGCCAATGCCAAGCTTTGGTCCTGATTTATCAATGCTTGATTTTGATTCTTATACGTATTTCACCCGTATGGCAAACAAAGAAACCAAGTCTTGGGATGAAGTACCTGAAACAGTGAAAAACACCTTCCAAAAGCTCGGAATCCCAGAAGCTGAACAAAAATATCTCGCTGGTGTTTCCACGCAATACGAATCCGAAGTCGTTTATCATAATATGCTTAAAGAAGTGGAAGAAAAAGGTGTTATTTTCCTTTCCACTGATATGGGCTTACAACTCTATCCAGAAATATTTAAAAAATATTTCAGTACTGTTGTTCCAATTACAGATAATAAATTCTCTGCTTTAAATGGTGCGGTTTGGTCTGGTGGATCTTTTGTCTATGTACCAAAAGGTGTCCATTTAGAAAAACCATTACAATCATATTTTAGAATTAACAACGAAAAGTCTGGCCAATTTGAAAGAACTTTAATCATTGTTGATGAAGGTGCGGATGTTCACTATGTAGAAGGATGTACCGCTCCAACATATAGCAAAGAATCATTGCACTCAGGTGTGGTGGAAATCGTTGTTTTGAAGAACGGCAAATGCCGTTATTCAACTGTGCAAAACTGGAGCACAAATATTGTTAATCTAGTTACTCAAAGAGCTATTTGCTATGAAGGCGCTACAATGGAATGGATCGATGGTAATGTTGGTTCAGGAACCAATATGAAATATCCAGCCGTCATTTTAGCGGGCGAAGGTGCTAAAGGTACATGTATCTCCATTGCAGTTGCTGGCAAAGGCCAATATCAAGATGCTGGTTCAAGAATGATTCATTTAGCCAGCAATACATCTTCAACAATCATTTCTAAATCAGTTGTTAAAGGTGGTGGAACCGCTAATTATCGTGGCACTGTTAGACATATGAAAAACGCCAAGAACTGCCGTAGTCACGTTGAATGTGATACTTTGATTCTCGACGAAAAATCCTATAGTGACACAATCCCGAATAATGAAGTGAAAAATAACACATCATATATTGAACATGAAGCTACAGTCAGCAAGATTTCAGAAGACCAATTATTCTATTTGATGTCTCGTGGTATTTCTGAAAAAGATGCGACTCAAATGATCATCATGGGCTTCATCGAACCATTCGCAAAAGAGCTCCCAATGGAGTATGCAGTTGAGTTAAATCAACTAATCAAAATGGACATGGAAGGTAGTGTTGGTTAATGTTTGATTACGATGTCATTGTTGTCGGTGCTGGACATGCTGGCCTTGAGGCCGCTTTTGCTAGTGCACACTTAAAAAAGAAAACATTACTTTTAACCTTAAATATTGCATTAATGGGCAATATGCCTTGCAACCCATCTATCGGTGGATCCGCTAAAGGTATCGTTGTTAGAGAGATTGATGCACTAGGTGGAATGATGGGTAAAGCTGCTGACCATCATTATTTACAAATGAAGATGCTCAACACAGGCAAAGGACCAGGCGTCCAATGTTTAAGAGCACAGCAAGATAAACTAGAATATCCTAAGTACTGGAGAGAATTGGCCAGCAAAGAAGACAACCTCAGAGTTGAAGAAGGAATGGTCACTTCTTTAATCTGTGAAGATGGTCAAATTCACGGCGTAATTCTAGCCAATGGCGCTCGGATTAGGTCGCAAGTTGTAATATTAACAACTGGCACTTATATGGAAAGTCAGATCTTCCGCGGCCATGATGTTAAGGATGAAGGACCTGATGGAGAAAAGCCATCTTTAGGCCTATCCCCATTCCTAAGAAGTATCGGAATTGAGACCTTCAGACTTAAGACTGGTACCCCTCCAAGAATCAAAAGAGATTCCATAGATTTCAGTAAAGCGAGCATTCAACCTGGTACTCCGCGTCGCTTAGCTTTCTCATACGAAACCAAAGAATTCATCCCAATTGATGAACAAGAATTATGCTATCTTGTTTACACTACACCAAAGACACATGAAATCATTAGAGAGCACTTAAAAGACTCTGCTTTATTTAGCGGTTTAGTGACTGGTGTTGGACCAAGATATTGTCCATCAATTGAATCAAAAATTGTTACTTTTGCGGATAAAGAAAGACATCAATTATTCCTTGAACCAGAGTCAAGATATACCGATTCAATTTACTTACAAGGTTTCTCTACTTCCATGCCTGTTGAGGTACAAGAAGAGATGGTTCGTTCCTTGCCTGGTTTTGAAAAAGCGGTCTTCTTAAAATATGCTTACGCGATTGAATATGACGCAATCAGGACTGAAGAATATGGGCCAAATTTAGAGATCAAAAAATGGCCAGGTTTATTTATCGGTGGTCAAATCTGTGGTACATCAGGTTATGAAGAAGCTGCTGCTTTAGGTTTAATGGCAGGTATAAACGCATGCTTAAAGATCGATGGTAAAGAACCTCTTATCTTAAGAAGAGACCAAGCTTACATCGGTGTCATGATTGATGACTTAGTAACCAAAGGTACTGAAGAACCATATCGACTCATGTCTTCAAGAGCAGAATTCCGCTTGATTTTAAGGCACGATAATGCTGATATGCGTTTAACTGAGATTGGTCATCAAATTGGTTTAATTACTGAAGAAAGATATCAAAACTTTACAAGTAAAGTTAATAACATCAATAAAGCCATTGAAGTTTTAAAAGAAAACTATTTGGGCAAGCGCGAAGAAATTAATGAATATTTAAGAAGTGTTAACTCTAACGAATTAGTGGGTGGTCTTCAAGCTTTTGAATTATTAAAAAGACCAAACATTTCTTATGAAGCTATTAAGAACTTTGTTCCAGAATTAAAAAATATTGAACTAGATGAATTCGCTATTGAAGAAGTAGAAATCATCGCTAAATATGAAGGCTATATTATTAAGCAAATTAGAGAAGCCAAGAATATGGCCAAACTTGAAGAAATGAAGATTCCAAGTGACTTTGATTTTATCAACATGGATGGTTTAGCCTTAGAAGCTAGACAAAAACTAGATAAGATTAGACCATTAACCATTGGTCAAGCATCACGTATATCTGGAGTTAATCCAAGTGATATTACCGTGTTAATATTTAATGTGAGGAAAGCAAAGAATGAACAAGAATAGTTTTGTTGACGAACTTAATAAACGTGGCATTTTTTGTGATGAATCACAATTAAATTTATTGTGGGATTTCATGCATCATGTTTTAGAAACTAATGAAAAGTTCAATCTCACTGCCATTAAAGATGAAGATGCTTTTGTTGAAAAGATGATTTTCGATAGTGCACTTCTTTTAAATAATCAAAACTTTGAAGGTATCGATCTTTTGGATATCGGTGCCGGAGCGGGTTTCCCAAGTGTTGTTATTTCCATTCTTTCTCCAAAAGTTCATGTCGTTGCTTTAGATAGCACTGCTAAAAAGATTAATTTTATTCAAGAATACGCTAATCTTCATAATCTTAATCTCACGGCTACATGTGCTCGCGCTGAGGAATACGCACAATCAAATAGAGATAAATACCTTGTTATTACCGCTCGTGCAGTTGCATCATTACGTGTACTAATGGAGCTTGCTGTTCCAATGCTTAAAATCGGTGGTGTCCTCATCGCTATGAAGGGTCCAGGATTTGAAGAAGAAATAGAAGAAGCTAAAAATGCTTTTAAGAAACTCAACTGTGAGATTGATTACATTTATGAAGATCAACTTCCAGAGAGCAAAGAAAGCCGTTCATTTATTTATATTAAAAAACTTAAAGAAACACCAAAAAAGTATCCACGCACCTTTGGTGAGATTAAAAAATTACCTTTATAAAGCAAATATCTTTTATTTATAAATTATTGTTATATAATATAGACACTTCAGGGCAGCGAAAAGCGACCGGCGGTAAACCCCGCGAGCCTATAAAAGGGCAGGAACTTGTGAGATTCAAGTGGCGACAGTAAAGTCTGGATGAAAGAAGTAGTTTTTTAGGCCTTGGGAAAGGTCTATTTTTTATGAAAAGAGAGAGAAGAACTGCTAGTGAATCAATTACAAGAATTGCGACATTAGCCATGTTATCTGCTTTAGGATTTGTCTTAATGGCCCTTGCCCAAATCCCATACCCTCAGGCACCTTGGCTCAAGATTGAAATTAGTGAACTGGTGACAATCTTCGCCTATGCGCTTTACGGATTTCCAGGTGGTGTATTTGTGGCATTAGTTAAGACACTCCTAAATTTAGCGGTCCACGGTCCAGTTGGACTAGGCATTGGTGATTTAACTGCCTTTTTAACATCATGTACATTCTTATTAGGATTATTTATCACTAGCCATTTATTAAAACTATTTAAAAAAGGCTTAGGATTCCGCGTCTTAGCCTATGTGTTCATCATCCTTTTAGTGACCGTTGTTTTAACAGTTTTAAATGCAATAGTGATTACTCCATCTTATTTAACAGTTTTTGGACCTAACGCTCATTTCTCAACTTGTTTTGAAGAAGGGGCAATCCAAAATGTTGCTAAATATATTACTGGAAAAGAAGATGTCAGCATTAATGGTTGGGGATATGTTGGTCTAATTTCTTCCATTTACGCACCATTCAACTTATTAAAAGCAGGAGCCTGCTTCTTATTATATGAACTCATCTTCAATAGATTGATTTTCATTTTTATGAAAAGATCACCGTTCTTCCAAAAATACTTTGTCGGTAGTATCTTCACTAAAAAAGTGGAAGATGAACCACAAAAAGAAGAAGAAACAACTGAAGAAAAAAGCGAATAAAGAGCACAAAAAAACTAGGTCGATTTGGCCTAGTTTTTTGTTGTATTTTACTCTTCGACAGAGATTGCACCAACTGGGCAAACGCTAGCGGCGTCTTCGTCTGCTTCGCCTGTTACTGGGGCGGCTGGACCTTCATCAGAGAATTTGAAGTCATCTGGGTAGGAACCAACGCAAGCACCACACATAATGCAAGCGGAAGCATCAATTTTTACTCTTTTTTTAGCCATGAGTAACTGCCTCCTTGGATTAGTATATAAGCATTATACCGACAAAATAGTAAAATATTCAATATTTTCAAAAAATTCTCATAATTATCTACCAAAACCATTCTAATTTAGATTAGAATATATCCAGTTGAGTCTTTTTATGAGTGAAACAAGATTAGAAAAATATAAAAAATATCGCGAATCTTTGAATGAAGTTAAGGCCACTAATAAGACTAGTGAAGGTGCTAAAAACCGTGATTTTAATGTGATTACCGATAAGCGTAATACCACATCGACATTACCACTAGATGAAGTCTTGGGCCAAATCGATGAAACCGAAGATGTCGTTTCTAATCGTTTAATCACTAAAAAGAGATTACAAATCTTACTTGTTGTCGGTATCGGAGCGCTTCTCGTCGCCGGCAGCATAATCTTTGCAGTTATTGCTTTTGGAGGTAAGTAAGCATGAAAATTGCTGTCGCTATTGACGGACCAGCCGCTGCTGGCAAATCAACCATCGCCAAACAAGTCGCGTTAATGCGTGGCTTCACCTATATCGATACAGGTGCAATGTATCGTGCTTTCACTTGGTATTGCCTTAAAAAAGGTGTGAACTGCCAAGATGAAGCTGCTTGTGTTGCCTTAATTCCAGAAGTGAATATTGAATTAAAACCAGGCTATGTTGTTTTATGCAATGGTGAAGATGTTAGCAAACCAATTAGAGGTACAGATGTTTCCGGTAATGTTTCCTACATTGCCTCATATAAAGATATCCGTTTAGCATTAGTGGAACTCCAAAGAAAAATGGCGGAAAAAGATTCCGTAATTATGGATGGAAGAGACATTGGTACATATGTTTTACCAAACGCTGACGTGAAGATTTTCCAAGTTGCTTCTGTTGAAAAAAGAGCGGAACGCAGATACAAAGAAAATCAAGAAAAAGGCATACCGTGTACTTATGAAGACATCGTTGCCGATGTAGAAAAAAGAGATTATATCGATTCTCATAGAGCCTTCGCGCCACTTAAACCAGCACCAGATGCTATCCACTTAGATACATCTGATTTAACCATTGAAGAAGTGGTGGCAGAAGTTAATAAAATCATCGATAAGAAATTAGCGGAGAAATAAAATTAATGGCCCAAGGAGTCGTCGCAATTGTCGGATCACCGAACGTTGGTAAATCAACGATTTTTAATCGTATGATTGGTGATAGAAGAGCGATTGTTGATGATGAAATGGGTATTACTCGTGACCGTTTATACGCTCAATGCGAATGGCTTGGTCATCGTTTCTCCTTGATTGATACAGGTGGTATTGAAATTGTTAACCGCCCATTCCAAGAACAAATCCGTATGCAAGCCGAAATCGCGATAAACGAGGCAGACGTGATAGTGTTTGTGGTGGATGGAAAGCTTGGAATTACCACCGATGACCGCGTTGTTACTGGCATTTTACGCAAGGTCAAAAAACCAATCATTTTAGCGGTTAATAAAATTGATGAAGGTTCACACATGGCCGATGCCCAAGAGTTTTATGGCTTGGGTTTAGGTGAACCACACGTTGTCAGTGGGGCGCATGGCATCGGTATTGGTGATATTCTTAATGAAATCATTAAATACTTACCAGAAGATAAAGAAGAATTAGAAGAAGATCAAATCACCTTCTGTGTGGTTGGAAGACCGAACGTTGGTAAATCTTCTTTGACTAACGCGATTCTCAATCAAGATAGAGTCATCGTTAGCAACATCTCTGGCACAACCAGAGATTCAATTGACACCCCTTTCAAAAGGGGAGACCAATCATATCTAGTCATAGATACTGCTGGGCTTAAAAAACGCGGCAAAATCTATGAAGCAATAGATAAATACAGCGCTATACGCGCATTAAAAGCGATTGAAAGAAGTGAGATTGTCTTATTAGTGCTTGATGGTGAAGAAGGAATCACTGAGCAAGACAAACACGTGATCAGCTATGCAACCGACTTGCATAAAGCGATCATCATAGTCGTTAACAAATGGGACTTAGTTAATAAGCAAACTAATACCATGTCCGACTATGTGAAGATCATTAGAGAGGAGTATAAGTTCTTAGACTACGCTCCTGTGGTGTTTGTTTCCGCTCTCAAAAAGCAAAGGTTAGACACATTGTTCGAAACCTTAAACATGGTTCACTTAGCGTATTACACACGCATACAAACGTCTTTATTAAACGACGTTATGCAAGATGCGCAAATTATGAACCAAGCTCCCAACTTCAATGGCGGACGTTTGAAAATCTTGTATGCATCACAAGTTGATACCGCTCCACCAACCATCGTTCTGTTTGTGAACGACCCTAATTTCATGCACTTCTCTTACGAAAGATACATCGAAAACCGCTTGAGGGAGACCTTTAATTTTGAAGGCACTCCTATTCGAATTGTCTTAAAGAAGAGAAGCCGTCAAACAGATAAGTCATAAGGAGTACTAATTATGAACAAAATTAACAGAAAAGATCTTGTGCAAGAAGTTGCAGATAAAGGTCATCTTTCCAAGAAAGACGCAAGAACCGCTATCGACATCGCATTCGATCTCATCGAGAAGTCGTTGCTCGATGGTCAAGAAGTAAACGTCACAAATTTTGGTGTCTTTACTCCTAAAACCAAACAACAACGCGACGGCACCGATCCAAGAAAGCATAGTCGTATTGTGATCGAAGCCAAACACACGGTTATTTTTAGACCTTCAAAACAAATGAAGGAAAAACTAAATAAGTAATTGTAAGAAAATCAGCTTTTGCTGGTTTTTTTATGCCTGAAATCTATATTATTATATAGGTATGGAAAATCGCATTAAGTCTTTCCAAGCATTAGCAGACATCTTTGAAAAACATGGTTTTGAACTATATTTAGTCGGTGGCACTGTCCGCGATTATCTTTTAGGCTATGCCTTAGAAGATATGGATGCAGTGAGTGACGCTACCCCAAGTCAAATCATGGAATTCTTACCTAATGTTGATGATACTTTCGCTCACCTTGGTTCTTTAAAATATAAAGATCCTGATGGCGTGAAGTTTGATATCACCACATTAAGAAGAGAAAGTGGTTATCTCGATTCTCGTCACCCTAATAAAGTCATCTTTGTTTCTGATTTAGAAGATGATTATCCAAGAAGAGATTTCACAATTAACGCCATGTATATGGATAAAAACCTCAAGGTTTATGATTTTGTTAATGGTCAAAAGGATCTAAAAGACCACGTTCTAAGAATGGTGGGTAATCCAGATCAAAGATTAAAAGAAGATCCACTTCGTATCTTAAGAGCGATTCGTTTCCATTTAATGTATAAATTAACCATCGAAAAGTCCCTTTGGGAAGCAATGAGAGATAGATTCTATTTATTAGAAAATTTGACTGACGCTAAAATCAAAAGCGAAGTTAAAAAGATTGATGAATCAAAAGTTGATCCAAAAATGAAAAAAGCAATTTTTGAACAATTCGATGTGCCAAACATTAAGGGTGTGGTAAAGTAAAAGCATGATTAGTGAAGCAATTGATTTCCGTTTTCTTCTTTTAGAAAACTATAAAAAACTCAAAATCAGCGAAAATGAACTCGCAATTATCTTTATGATTGATCACCTTGTTTCTCAAGGCAATCCTTTCATCACCGCCGATTTATTATCTTTAAAAATGACTTTAGATATTAAAGAAATCGATGAATTAATCGCTGATTTATTAACACGTGGTTTTGTGGAATACGCTTCAGTAGGGGGTAAAACCGTCACCTCTCTTAATCCATTAAAAGAAAAACTATTCTCTAATTTCGCTTTAACTGTTTCTAAAGAAGCGGAAAATAAAAAAGCCAAAGATGAGATGCTCACCAATATTTATCAATCATTTGAAAATGAATTAGGCCGTACTCTTCAACCAATGGAAATATCCACCATTAGAGAATGGGTTGATTTAGGCTATTCCGACGATTTGATTATTAACGCTCTTAAAGAAGCACTCAACCAAGGAAAAAGATCAATTAAGTCCGTTGATAAAATTCTTTTATCCTGGGCCAAAAGAGAAGATCTTGAAACCGAAGGTAAAACCCCAATCGATGATGATTGGACCAAGAATTTAGAAGAAACCATTCGTATCGCTAAAACTCCTTGGCTTGATGATGATGACGATGAAGACTGATATTAATCGTCTTTTATCATATTTAGATGAATTATTCCCACTTGCTAAATGCGAGCTTTTTTATTCTAAAGATTATGAACTTGTGATTGCAGTAATGCTAAGCGCTCAAACAACTGATAAATCCGTCAATGCGGTGACACCTATTTTGTTTAATAAATATCCATCATTAGACGCTCTTAATAATGCCTCTTTAGAAGATATCGAAGAAATCTTAAAACCAATTGGTTTATATAAAAACAAAGCCAAGAATCTTAAAGGCATTGTTAAAGACTTAATTGAAAGATTTAATTATCAAGTACCATCAAATAAAGAACAATTAATGACTCTTCCAGGTGTGGGTAATAAAACCGCTGGAGTGATACGCGCGGAAATATTTAAGATTCCTGATTTACCAGTGGACACTCATATTTTAAGAATTTCCAAAAGACTCAATCTTGCTAAAAAAGAGGATGAGCCAATCGACGTAGAAAAGAAACTTAAAAAACTCATTCCAGAAGAAAGATGGATTAAGTCTCATCATCAATTAATCCACTTTGGTCGCTATTTCTGTACCGCCCGTTCTCCGCAGTGTGAAAACTGCAAAATAAAGGACATGTGCATTAATTATTTAAGAAAATAGGCCTTCTCAACTGCGTCAATATAATGAAGTCTAGGTGTGTAATCTTGTTTGATTAAAACACCTTTTTCTTTAAACACTTCATAAGGAATGGATTTCCTAGATCCGTGCTCATAAAACTCAATAACAAAAGAGGCATCTAATAAATAAATTTCGTTTTTAATTTGGAAACAAATAATAAAGAAAGCGATACCACCGTGCTTCAAAACATTTTTAAGATGCACGATTTGGTGCTCGCTAATATTGCTTAAAGGAAATGAGGTTTCTGATTTAGTGTTTTTAGCCTCGAAATCAATATATTTACCTTTATAAACACCGTTATAGTCAGTAGTGGACTGTCTTTCAAAATAGGCATCAGTAATCTTAGCCCCTTTTGAATAATCAACTTTGACGATATTGATTGGAGTTGGTCTTTTGGTAATTAAAGCAATACCCATCTCACGATAATAATCGTTAGATAAGTTAATATCTTCTTCTAAAGACATACCACGGTTAGCCGCACTCAAAAGGGAACGATGTGTCTTTTCGACTTTTTCTTCCTTATTAGCGACGTACTTTTTACCGTTTGGATATTTCATTAGGCGATATAGTCTTTGATTTCCTTTTCGAATTCTTCGCTAGTGACGTTTTCGTCATTAGCTAATTTCTTTATAACATTACTGACTGGCATTGGAAAGTGATTGAATGATTTGAGGACTTTTTTATATTCATCCACAAGGATATCGCTCTTTCTCATTGTCGCATCATATAACCACGCTAAGTTTTCTGCATCGACCGCTGGATCATGAGCAGGACCAGCTTGCTTCACACCAAAGGCATCACAGTATCTGATAAGTGATAGTGGATTGCCCTTATCATCTTTCATGAATTCACTAATGAACGCGCTGAAATCAATATAGTTTTGTTGAATGCATTGGACGATTTCTTTTGGGAAATCAAAACTATAGGAAATCGAAGAAGAGAGAATCTTCATATCGTGATTACCAAAAGTAATGAATGATGATTTTCTAAAAGAAAGACCGCAATACTTTTTAAGCTCGCTCATCGCAGTGAAAAAGCTCACACCTTTTTGCTTGAGCATATCATCGGTAATACCGGTTAAATCAGTGACGATTTTACCCACTCTATTGTGTGCTTTAACGTAGATTCTAAATGGTTTCTTATGTTTTTTGATATAGCCATGGCGATCGATGACCACGTGAGTAGCACCGATAGCAATCATCTCGTGAGAGAATTGTGTTCCTTCGAAATCTAGGAAGACTAGTGATTTGTGACCTTTAAGTAATCTTTCGAATTTTTTCATAAAACCTTGAATAGTATAACACCTATTTGCCTTTTTTCAAAAGAAAAAAGATTGAATTACATAGTTTTCTCTTATAATATATAAGAAAGGTGTAATATGGCATTGAAGCTTTTTCTTAACTCTCAAACAATCATGAATCAAATCTTTCCTGTCGTAAGCAGGAATGCCTATGACGCAACAGAGGTTGATAAATTCCTTGATTCCGTTATCCAAGATTATAAAAAAGTCGAAGAAAATAGTCTGATTCTTAAAAAAGAGTATGAGGAACTCGTTAATAAGAGCCGTCGATTAGAAAAAGAAAAAAGAAATCTTGAAGTAGAATTAGAGAAGTACAAAGCGAGATTTGCTAATATTAAATCTAGCGATAATGTCACAACTGACAATATCGAATTAGTCGCCAGGATTAACGTCTTAGAAAAGTTCTTATGGGCGCATGGCTATAATCCTGACACCATCAAGTAAAAAAATAATCCGGTCTGGACAATCGCTGCATTTGTAGAGGAAAGTCCATGCTCGCACGAGCTGCGATGCTCGTAGTGATTGCGCTAGCGGAAGAAATAACGCTAGGTACGTAGGAGTACGTAACGGCGGGAGGATACCTAAAGGAAACCATGGTCGAATCCCTGAAAGTGCCACAGTGACGTAGTTTATTAGAAATAATAAAGTGGAACGCGGTAAACCCCACAAGCGAGAAACCCAAATTTGGTAGGGGAGATAAGGAAAGAGAACTGAATTGATCCTTGTAAGCATTGCTTAGATAAATGGTTGTCAAAACAGAACATGGCTTATAGGACCGGATACTCACCTAAGGAGAAACGATGAATTTACCCACAAAGATTACAGTTACGAGAATTGTTGCAATCGTTTTGATGATTGTCACACTCTTAGTTTTAAATGCCATTCCAAACTGGCAAACAATAGAAATAGGCAACACGGGTATCAATTTAGTGTTCGCTATCATCTTTGTTTTCTTTGTTTTAGCCAGTTTCACAGATTACCTTGATGGCCACTTAGCAAGAAAAAATAATCAAGTTACTGACCTTGGAAAATTCCTTGATCCAGTAGCGGATAAATTATTAGTTAATAGCATTGTTATTTTCTTAGTTGCACCTAGTGTATTTGCCCGCTACATACCTGCAAGCACATACCCATTAATTAGTTTTAATGTGTGGTGCGCGATACTTTTGATAGCAAGAGATATCGTCGTGGATGCTTTACGCTTTATCGCCGCTAGCAAAGGCAAAGTCATTGCCGCTAATATTTTTGGCAAACTCAAAACCGTCTTTGAGATGATTGCGATATGTGCAGTCTTACTCAACGGTTTCCCATTCAGATACTTCGATGCCTCTTGGCCAACAGGCTTACACATCGCTGACTTCTTAGTTTATATAGCCACTGCAGCTTCTTTAGTCTCTGGCTTTATATATGTGATTCAAAACCGTTCCGTCTTCAAAAGCGAGGATAAATAATGGTTGATACAAGTGAAATTAACAAACTATTCCGTGAAAGAGGCTTAACCCTAGGTTCAGTCGAATCTTTTACTGGAGGTATGTTTGCTAAAGAAATCACTGCAGTAAGTGGGGCTTCTAAATTCTATAAAGGCGGATTAGTCACTTACGCCGCCGAAGAAAAAGCTCGCTTACTCGGCATTAGTAAAGATGACATTGAACAATATGGTGTCGTCAGTGAGCAAATCGCCTACCAAATGGCGGAAAATGGTCGAGATTTATTAGATGTTGATGTCTGCGTTTCCTTCACAGGCAATGCTGGACCAGAAGCCATGGAAGGTAAACCAGTTGGGGAAATCTACATTGGCTTATCTTCAAAAGATGGAACACTCGTCTTCCCGTATATGCTAAAAGGAACAAGAAATTCCATCCAAGAAGAAGGCGTTAAAAACGCCTTAGAAATAATTAAGGAAAAAATTTTCACAAAATAATCACTTTTTTTGGACAAAATCTGAAAATCGCCTGTACTAGTTAAATGAAAGGACTAATTACAAATTATGGCAAAAGAAAAAGACAATGTCATGGGTGATACCCTTGACGAAACACTTAAGCAAATTCAAAAACTCTATGGTAAAGGTGCCGTTATGCGTCTCGGTGATAGAGAAGCAGTCGATGTCGATGCAATCCCATCAGGTTCATTATTACTTGATGAAGCATTAGGTGTCGGTGGTTATCCAAAAGGCCGTATCATTGAAATCTTTGGACCTGAAAGTAGTGGTAAAACAACCCTTGCTTTACACGCTATCGCAGAATGTCAAAAGAATGGTGGTCGAGCCGCCTTCATTGATGCTGAACATGCGATCGATCCAATCTATGCGAAAAACCTCGGTGTTGATATCAACGAACTGATCCTTTCTCAACCAGACAATGGCGAACAAGCTTTAGAGATTGTGGAAATGCTTGCTAATTCAGGCGGTGTTAATCTTATCATCGTCGACAGTGTGGCCGCTCTTGTCCCTCAAGCCGAACTTGATGGTGAAATGGGCGATTCTTCAGTCGGTTTACAAGCGCGCTTAATGAGTAAAGCGATGCGTAAAATCGCTGGTATCCTTAATAAGAAAGAATGTGCTGTCATCTTCATTAACCAATTAAGAGAAAAAGTTGGTGTGATGTATGGCAATCCAGAAACAACTTCTGGTGGTCGTGCCTTAAAGTTCTATGCTTCCATCCGTATTGATATCCGTCGTACAGAAGCCATTAAACAAGGTAGCGATATCGTTGGTAATACCTGCCGTGTGAAAATCGTTAAAAACAAGGTGTCCCCACCATTCAAACAATGCGAAATCGATATCATTTATGGCCAAGGTATTTCCAAAGAAGGCGAAATCCTTGATCGCGCTGTCGAATTAGGTCTCATCAAGAAGAGTGGTTCTTGGTTCGAATATAATGGCAATAAAATTGCCCAAGGCCGCGACGCTGCTAAGACCTACATCAAAGAAAACGAAGACATTGCTGCTGAGCTTTTAGAAAAAATCAAAAGCGGTGTTGTTTCCGAATAAGAAAAATCTTCCGTGAAAAAAACGGAAGTTTTCTTTCCTGTTTTCGTTATGCCTTCGACAAAGACAAGTCGCTAAAACTCGGAAGGAAGACCTCATAATCTAACACTAGAATGTGAGGTGATGTGCATTGAAAGAAGAAAGAAAAGAATTCTTAGCAATTTTTAAGCTTGCTCTGATTTGCCTTCTAATTGCCTTAATAAAGTTGCTATTAAAGTAAAAAAGAAGTCTCCCTAAACTTCTACCAAAAAGTGTTTTGAGGACTTCCTTCTTATGGCTACATTATAACACCAACGCCGACAAAGACAAGTCGCTAAAACTCGGAGCGGAGACCTTGCAAATCTGGACACAGAAAGCGAGGTGATTACAACGAGAGACTTTCTAAAAGAAGTTACAAGACTTCTACGGATTGCCTTGATTTGTCTCCTATTAGCTTTGTTAGCTCTGCTAATAAAATAAAAAGAGCCCTTACTGACTAGCGCCAACTAAGTGTCTGCAAGGCTCTGCTCTTATGGCTACATTATAACATTAACACCGACAAAGACAAGTCACTAAAACTCGGAACGGAAAGCCTCCTTGACTATATAATAAGGAGGTAATCTGCATGAAAAGAATACAAGAAATAATTGCTTTAATCTTTTTGTGCCTCTTTATTTGTTTGCTGCTAACAACGCTTAAATAAAAACAGAGCCATGACGCTCATTAACCAATAGTGTGTCTTGNTAATTGCTTTAATCTTTTTGTGCCTCTTTATTTGTTTGCTGCTAACAACGCTTAAATAAAAACAGAGCCATGACGCTCATTAACCAATAGTGTGTCTTGCTCCGTTCTTCTGGTTTCATTATAACATCTATCTCGTCAAAGAAAAGACGTTAAAACTCGGAACGGAAGCCTCTTGAACTATAGAAATATAGAAAGGAGGTATCCTGCATTGAAAGATGAAATAAAAGATCTATTTAAGATTCTTAAAATCGCCTTGCTTTGCGTTCTACTCAGTTTATTGGTTTATCTAATAAATTAAAAGAACCCCACACTTTACACTACCTAAAAGTAAGTTTGAGAGGTTCCGCTCTTCTGGTTACATTATAACATTCACTCTGACAATAACAAGTCATTAAAACTCCTGAGGATAGCCCTGATTTGTCTCTTCTTATCTTTATTGGCCTTGCTTTTAAAATAAAAAGAGCCTCCTTAGCCATTTAACCAAAGTGCTAGCGAGGATTCCGCTCTTTCGGTTACATTATATCATTCTTATTTTCGTAAACAAGATGCCTAGGAAAAGATTTTTTTATTTAAAAAAGTTAAGCGACAATCTATAATAAGACTGTATCCTCGAAAGATACTTACCTATAGATTCTCAGCGACAATCTATAATAAGACTGTATCCTCGAAAGATACTTACCTATAGATTCTCACTAGAGAACTTTATTATCAGGCTTGCCTGTTATTATATAAAAATGCATTTTCCCTCAATTATTTGAGGAGCATTTTGGGTAAAGTCTATTTATAGACTAACTTATAGAAAGGACTTACAATATGATACCATTTTGGGTAGGTATTCTTATTGGCGTGCTTTGTTTGATTGCTGGTGCAGCTATCGCTTTTATTATTCCGTTCGTCAGAGCGAATATGGCGAAAAATACTGCTAAAAAAGTGATTCGCGACGCTGAAATAAAAGCTGAACACATCACAAAAAATGCACAAATTGATGGCAAACAAGCAGTTAACGAACTCAAGCAAGAAGCCAATAGAGAAATCCACGAAAGAAAACAAGAATTACAACAACAAGAAAAATCTCTTCAACAAAGAGAACAAAGTATTGACCGCCGTGATGCGGCATTACTCGCTAAAGAAAACGCTTTAGATGAAAAGAACGAAACTCTTTCTCGTCGTTTGAAAGAAATGGACCGCAAAGAAGCGCAACTCCAAGAAAAGATCGATAGTATTATCGTCGAACTTGAAAAGGTCGCACAGATGTCCACTCAAGAAGCAAGAGATGAATTATTCGCTCGTGTTGAATCTAAAGTTAGCAAAGAAATCGCTGCCTTCATCAAGACAAAAGAAGAAGAAGCCAAAGAAGAATGTGATGCTAAAGCTAAAGAACTCTTAGGCTTTGCGGTTTCCCGTTATGCACAAGATGTGACCACTGAAAGAACAGTTTCCGTTGTCGCTTTACCAAGTGATGAAATGAAAGGCCGTATCATTGGTCGTGAAGGCAGAAACATTCGTTCCTTAGAACAACTTTTAGGTGTCGACTTAATTATTGATGATACTCCAGAAGTTATTACTGTTAGCTGCTTCAATCCAATTAGAAGAGAAGTCGCTAGATTAACTCTTGAAGCGTTAATCAAAGATGGTCGTATTCAACCAGGAAGAATTGAAGAAATCGTTGAAAAGTGTAAGAAAGAAGTCGATGAAAGTATTCATAAAGCTGGTCAAGAAGTGGCCTTCAAACTCGGTCTTCCAAGAATCAACAAAGAATTACTCGACTATGTCGGTAGATTAAAATATCGTACATCCTATGGTCAAAACGCTTTAGACCACTCCGTTGAAGTTGCCTATTTAACTGGCATTATGGCCGCGGAACTTGGCTTAGACCAAAACCTCGCTAAACGCGCTGGCTTATTACATGACGTTGGTAAAGCTGCTGACTTTGAAATGGATGGTAGCCACGTCGAAATCGGTTCTCGTCTCGCCAAGAAATATGGTGAAGGTGATGTGGTTATTAACTCCATTGAATCTCACCATGGTGATGTTCCAGCCAAATACGTTATTGCTAACTTAGTCCAAGCCGCTGATACATTAAGCGCTGCTAGACCAGGCGCAAGAAGCGAAATCTTAGAAAACTACATCAAACGTATTGAACAACTTGAAGAAATCTGCAAATCCTATGATGGTGTTTATCAATCATATGCGATGCAATCAGGCCGTGAATTACGCGTTATGGTAATTCCGGAAAAGATTGATGATGTCGGTGCCTTCAAACTCGCGAGAGATATTAAAGAACGCATTGAAAATGAAATGACCTATCCTGGTCAAATCAAAGTCTCAGTCATTAGAGAATACCGCGCAATTGAAACAGCGAAATAGTAGCCCTATTTCATAGAAAGATATTGATTTGAAAATATTATTTATTGGTGATGTCGTCGGCCGTACTGGTCGACGCATGCTTAAAGAAAGAATCCCTTATTACGTTAACAAATACGAAATCGATTTTGTTATTGCTAATGGGGAGAATGCTACTCACGGCAAAGGTTTGAATAGGAATCACTATTTCGAACTATGTCCAAAAGCGAGATTCTTCGTTATATCGATAACGTTGATCGTCTCGTTAGACCATATAACTTAATCAAACCATTCCCTGGTGAAGGTAGTGTCTTATTCGATGTTAATGGTGTCTCAGTGAGGGTCACTAACATCCTTGGTAGTGCTTTTATGGATGAAGAAGTGAATGCTCCTTATTATTCCGTTCTCACTATTTTAGACGAAGAAGAGGCAGCGACCATTCACATCGTTGATTTCCACGCCGAAGCGACAGGGGAAAAACAAGCTTTAGCTTTTTCTCTTGATGGCAAGGTTAGCGCTGTTCTAGGCACCCATACGCACGTACAAACTGCGGATGCACATATCCTTCCACAAGGAACGGCCTTCATCAGTGATGTCGGTATGACTGGTTATGCTGATGGTGTTCTAG
>CADCCA010000011.1 GCA_902799855.1 uncultured Erysipelotrichaceae bacterium
TGAAGTGAGACCCAAAAGTTGGACTTGCTTCTAATATCCTAATTGAACAAAGGACTGTTGTCTATAAGCTAATGGAGACAGTCCTTTTGTTTTCCCCATTATTCTTTCATTATTGTAGTATTTAATGTATTTAACCATTGCTTCTTCTAATTCTACTAATGATTTAAATTCATATTCATGTCCATAGAACATTTCGTTTTTCATAACTCCAAAGAAATTTTCCATAGGTGAGTTATCTAAGCAGTTTCCTTTTCTGGACATCGATTGTTTAATACCACGTTTTTCCAGCTCTTGATGATAAAACTTCATTTGGTATTGCCATCCTTGATCACTATGGAAAATCAATCCCTCTAAGTGATTATATTTAGTAAAAGCTTTTCTTAACATATCTATCGTTTGATTAAAGCTAGGACGTCTAGAAATGTTAAACGCTACAATTTCACGATTATGCATATCTAGAATTGGAGACAAATACAATTTACCTGCCGCTATATGGAACTCAGAGACATCAGTTGTCCATATTTGATTACAAGCAGTTGTTAAGAAATCTCTTTTGAATGTTGTTTTATGTTTTTCTTCATCAACAAACTTGCTAAGAAGAAGATTCTTACAAGTTCCATTTTGATCACCTTTATACGAGTTATATTTTCCTCTAGGTGTGATGCCATGTATATTGAGTAATCTCATTATTCTTTTAATCTTCTTATGATTAACTTTATATCCTCGATTATTTAGTTCAAGGAGTATTCTTCTATATCCATATCTTCCTTTATTTTGATGATATATTTCTTCTATTTGTTTAAATATTTCTTCATTTTTATCATCTTTATTAACTTTGTTGATCGTGTAGAAGAATGTTGCCTTTTTTACTCCTGAAACTTTAAGAAGGACGTTTAGTTTATAAAATTGCCTTAATTCAACGATAACCTTTACTTTTTCTTCGGTTGTCGGCCCTTCCTTTTTTGAACTAAGGCATTTAGTTTTTTTAGGTATTCGTTCTCCGCACGAAGATACTCGAGTTCTTTTTCTAATTCTTCTTTGGTTTTTAATTTATTAGATGCTTTAGGTTTCTTCGCCATTTTAGGAGGCCTCCCTCGTCTATCTAATAATTTTAAACCATCAATCCCAGATTCTTGATAAATTTTGTACCATTTATAAAGAAGACTTTCTTGGATGCCGTTAGAATATGCAACCTTGCTAATTGATTCACCATTAAGAACACGTTGAATCATGTTCATTTTATCTTGCCATGTTCGTTTTGGCTTCTTGTGTTCTAAACCGATTTCGCCAACAGAATCATAAATCCTAACCCAACGTCTAACTGTATCAGCAAAAGTTTTGTGTTTACACCCACCTGGATCATTTATTGGTTCGCCATCTTTGTATTTCTGAACACACTCCAATTTGAATTCTTTTGTAAATCTCATATAAGAAAAGACCCTCCTGTTAGTTGGTCTAACAATTGGGTCTCATCTCAATTTGAGCGTTTTTCATTCGCCGACCAGGGCAGTTACCATCCTGGAACACCGTACCCACCTATCTTTAGATGCGTCGTGGTCGTGCACTGATTCTCCACCTTCGGCAAGTTCATTATATCAAACTTTTTTAAGTTAAGTAGCTTTTTTACGGTAAAGGATTATTCTGCTTGTTATGTTGATCAAGAATAATAGTTAATGTAAATTATTGTTTACAGACACAAATTTAAAAATTTTTAGAGCAGAAATAAGCGCATTAATTCAAGGAGATGCGCCTTTCTTTTAATATAATTAAAAAATATAGATATTATTGTAAACATTTCGCTACATAGTTAAATATACCTAAAACAGCAAAAATAGTGATATGTAAAATAATGTTGACATATTAAATAATGGAAGACTAAGATACTGGCTATGATGGTTTTTAAGACCGTCATTTGATAGAAATAACTTCTTAGGGGGGTTAGTTATGACTATAGAATTTTGGTACTTAATTGGCGCAGCTCTTGTCTTCTTTATGCAAGCGGGATTCGCGATGGTGGAAACTGGTTTTACCAGAGCGAAAAACGCTGGCAACATCATCATGAAAAACTTAATGGACTTCTGCATTGGTACAGTCGTATTTATGCTATTAGGTTTTGGTTTAATGATGGGCGAAGATACTTTCTTCGGTTTAATCGGTATTCCTAATTTAGATTTATTCGCTAAATTTGCGGACTTCATTAAAGAACCAGCAGCAGGTTTCACTGGTGCTTCTACATTTGTTTTTAATTTAGTGTTCTGTGCGACAGCGGCCACAATTGTTTCTGGCTCAATGGCGGAGAGAACTAAATTCTCCTCATATTGTATATATTCTGCGATTATTTCATTAGTAATCTATCCAATTGAAGCGCACTGGATCTGGGGTGGTGGTTGGTTATCAAGCTTAGGCTTCCATGATTATGCTGGTTCAACCGCTATTCATATGGTTGGTGGTATTTCTGCTTTAATCGGTGCCATCTTCTTAGGTCCACGTCTTGGTAAATACGTGAGAAATAAAGAAGGCAAAGTTACTAAAGTAAACGCTATTCCTGGTCATTCTATTCCATTAGGCGCTCTAGGGGCATTTATCTTATGGTTTGGTTGGTATGGCTTTAATGGTGCTGCCGCTACAACTACTTCAGAATTAGCGACCATCTTTTTAAATACCACAATTGCTCCTGCAGTAGCGACAGTTACCACAATGATCTTTACTTGGATTAAAAATGGTAAACCAGATGTATCCATGTGTATTAACGCTTGCTTAGCGGGCTTAGTTGGTATTACCGCTGGTTGTGATGCAATGGACGCCATAGGTGCTACAGTCGTTGGTTTAGTATCAGGTTTCTTAGTAGTCATAGTTGTTGAAGTATTAGATTTAAAACTTCATATCGATGATCCTGTTGGTGCGGTCGGTGTTCATATGGCTAATGGTATTTGGGGCACAATTGCGGTTGGCTTACTCGCTAACCCAGCAGCGCCAGGAGGATTAGATGGTTTATTCTATACTGGTAAATGGAATCAATTAGGTATTCAATGCTTAGGTGTTGTTTCCGTCGCAGCATATACCACCATATTAATGATCGGTTGTTTCTTCTTAATTAAAAAGACCGCTGGTCTAAGAGTGTCCAAAAGCGAAGAACTCAAGGGTCTTGATAGTACGGAACATGGTCTTCCAGCAGCTTATGCTGACTTTGCACCTTCCACAGTCGCCTACGCTGATTACATCGAAGAAGGTAAACCAGTAGTGACAGGCGATGTTCCAGTCGCGGAGGCTATTGAAGTAAGTGTTACCACCACAGAAAAACCGAAAGCTAAAAAGACTTCACCTAAATTCACTAAAGTGGAAATCATCTTTAAAGAAGAACGTCTATACGCTTTAAAAGATGCAATGAGTAAGTTAGGTATTACAGGTATGACAGTATCGCATGTCATGGGATATGGCATCCAACAAGGTCATACTGAAATGTATCGAGGTGTTGCGGTAGAAACTAACTTAATGCCAAAAGTCCAAGTGGATATTGTTGTTAGCAAAATACCACCAAGAGACGTCATAGAAACAGCGAAAAGTGTTCTTTATACCGGACATATTGGAGACGGCAAAATCTTCGTCTATGACGTTGAAAACGTTGTTAAAGTAAGAACTGGCGAAGAAGGCTACGCTGCCTTACAAGACGTCGAATAATTACTTACTATATTTATTTTTAATAAAGTCGATGAAATTCTCTTCGAGAGTGGACAACTGATGTCCCTTTCTCCAGACGAATAAGTAGTCGACTTTTTTATCTTCTCCCTCAATTTCTCGAGAAACTAAGGAGCTATTCATAATATAAGCAGTCTTAGGGAATAAGGATATACCAACACCTCGACCCGCCATAGCAGCAGCGTCTAAGTAATTATCCATTTCACAAACGATATTTGGGTCAAGATGTTCTTTCTTAAACCATTTAGTGATGCCGTCTACATGAATCTTTCTAGAAGGAACGATAATCTTTTCGTCTTTAAGTTCTTCAATTCTGATCTTTTCATTAGGAGACTTCGCTAATGGGTGGTTCTTATTCATAAGCGCAACCATCTTTTCTTCTCCAACTTTAAAACTATTTAATAAGATTTGATCATAAGGAGAAGTAATAACCGCTAATGAGATGAGACCTGCTCTCATCTTATCGATTAAGTCATCACTGTTACCGTCAAGAATTCTAAACTTGACGTTTGGATGCATTTTTAAGAATTCAGAGATCCATTCGGCAGCGATATCAGGAGCGGTGCCTTCAACTAGGCCGATACCAATCGTCCCACTTAAACCTTTATTCATTAATAAGATTTCATTCGTAGTTTTATCAGAGAGCATTAAGATATCTTTTGCTTTTTGATATAAGTACTTACCTTCTTCGGTCAGCTCTAAATGTCTTTTACCTCTAATAAATAAAGTGGTGTTTAACTCTTCTTCCAAATTTTTAATTTGATTAGAAAGTGGTGGCTGGCTCATCATTAAAATCTTACTAGCGCGAGTAATATTCAATTCTTCCGCTACCACAACGAAATATCTTAAAGTCTTTAGATCCATAATAATCTCCTACCATACGAAAAATGTATGATTACCATTCAATTATATGTATTTATATATGTGTTATTCAACATGCTATTATTCGTTAGTAAAGGAATAGTAACGTATGTTTGATCAAAAAATGTTAGACATTGGTTATAGCCAATCCACAATTAGAGACCTTTATACCTATGGTCTAGAAAGAAAGAAAAACATTGGAGAAGATAAAGTCTTTGATTTTAGCATTGGTAATCCATCTATTCCCGCTCCAAAGATTGTTAATGACACTTTAGTGAAACTCTTAACCGAAGAAGATTCGGCCAAGATTCACGGTTACACCGTATCACCAGGAAATAAAGAAGTAAGAGACGCTATTGCAGAATATTTAAATAAAACATATAAAACATCAGTAAACGGTAAATACATCTTCCTTACCTGTGGTGCAGCCGCCTCTTTAGCGATCGTCACTAAAGCGTTTGCTAAACCAAATGAAGAAGTCATTACATTTGCTCCTCATTTCCCAGAATATCGAACATACACCGAAGCGGTAGGAGGCATCTTAGTTAACGTTAATCCTGATAAAGACTTCTTCCCAGACTTCGTTGATTTAGAAAATAAAATCACCGATAAAACTAGATTAGTGATATATGACTCTCCTAATAATCCGACCGGAGCGTTTTATACTGAAGAAATCATTAAAAAGATGGCCAACGTTCTTTCTAAAAAAGAAAAAGAATATGGTCATCCAATATACTTAGTATCTGATGAACCATATCGGGATCTTTTATATAACAATGAAGAATACCCATTCGTCACAAATTACTATAACAATTCAATCGTTTGTTATTCATTCTCTAAATCCTTATCTCTTCCAGGAGAAAGAATTGGTTATATCTTAGTTAATCCAAAAGCGGAAAGAGTTAATGATGCTTACGCGGTCATATGTGGTGCGGCTTCCATGCTTGGCTATATATGCGCTCCAGCGCTATTCCAACACATGGTGCCTTATGTATTAGGTCATACATCTAACTTAGAAGAATATAAGAAAAATAAAGATACCTTATATAATGCTTTAAAAGAAATCGGTTTTGATGTCATTTATCCAACTGGCGCTTTCTATCTTTTTATGAAAGCTTTAGAGCCTGACGCTGAGAAGTTTAGTGAAGTCGCTAAGAAGTTTGAATTACTTCTCGTTCCTAGTGATCCATTTGATTATAAAGGCTATGTGAGAATCGCCTATTGTGTTTCCTATAAACAAATTGTCAATTCTATTCCAGCGTTTAAAAAACTCTATAACTATTATAAAAATAGATAATCTCATTCTTTAAACAAGTAAACAAAATATAACATACGAAAAAAATATGATAACCATAATGTTATATGTATTTTATTATTGCCTAATGTAAGTGATAGTATATCGCCATAGTTGGTTGTCGAGTATGAAATATATATTTGTTACAGGCGGTGTTGTTTCAGGATTAGGTAAAGGGATCTGTGCCGCCTCATTAGCCCGTTTATTAAAGCAAAGAGGATATAACGTTAAGAATCAAAAATTTGATCCTTATCTTAATGTTGACCCAGGAACGATGTCCCCATATCAACATGGTGAAGTTTTCGTCACTGATGATGGTGCGGAAACAGATTTAGACTTAGGCCACTATGAAAGATTCACTAATGTCCCACTAGATGCTTCTTGTTCTGTTTCTTCTGGTAAAGTTTATTGGAATGTCATCAATAGAGAAAGAACAGGTGGCTATTTAGGTAGAACCGTTCAAATCATTCCTGACGTAATTGATGAAATCAAAAACTGGATTTATATTTCAGAAAAACAAAACATTGATATCGCGATATGCGAAATCGGTGGTACAGTCGGTGATATTGAATCCTTGCCTTTCTTGGAAGCTATTAGACAAGTCGGTCAAGATAAGGGCAGAGAAAACGTTATCTACATCCATGTTCCTTTAATCGTAGAAATACCAGGTAGTGGTGAACTCAAAAGTAAACCAGTCCAACATAGTGTTAGAGAACTTAACTCATTAGGTATTCAACCAGATGTTCTAGTCTGTAGAAGCACGCAACCATTAACACAAGAAATCAAAGATAAAATCGCTTTACTTTGCGACATCGATAAAAGAGCGATTATTGAAAACTTAACCGCTTCTAGTATTTATGAAGTGCCACTTCTTTTAGAAAACGAAGGTTTAACTGATATCGTTTGTGAAAAGCTGCACTTACCAATTACTAAACCAGATTTAGAAAAGTGGACCGCGATGGTTGATAAAATCAAAAACGCCCACAAGAAAGTTAAAATTGCCCTCGTTGGTAAATATACACAACTTCATGATGCTTATTTAAGCGTTGAAGAATCAATCTTCCACGCTGCTTCGGCGTTAGACGCCAAAGCGGAAATCCTCTGGATTGATTCGGAAAAACTAACCACAAAGAATGTTAAAGAAACACTTAAAGACGCTGATGGCATGGTCATCCCTGGTGGTTTTGGTGTTCGTGGTATCGAAGGTATGATTGATGCTTGTAAATACGCTAGAGAAAACAATATTCCATGCTTAGGTATTTGTTTAGGTATGCAAGTCATGGTCATTGAATACGCCAGGCACGTCTTAGGTTTTAAAGACGCTAACTCTAGAGAATTCAATGAAAAGACTACTCACCCGGTTATCGACTTATTACCAGAACAAGTCAATATCGTCGCTAAGGGTGCAACCATGAGATTAGGTAGTTATCCATGCGCCTTGCAAAAGGATAGCCTTGCTAAATCTTTATATGGTAAAGACATGATTAACGAACGTCATCGTCATAGATATGAATTCAACAATATTTATCGTCAAGACTATATCGATAACGGTATGAAACTAAGTGGCTTATCACCAAATAAGAGCTTAGTGGAAATCGTGGAAGTACCCGCTAGTAGATACCATATTGGTTCCCAGTTCCATCCAGAATTTAAATCTAGACCAACTAAGCCTCATCCACTTTTTACTGGCTTAATCGCAAGTGCATTAGAAGGTAAATAAAGTATGAATGAGACAGTGCTTGTTATTGATTTTGGTGCCCAATATTCCGAGGTCATAGCCCGTCGGATTAGGGAATGTAATGTCTATTGTGAGGTTTTACCTTGGACTATCTCGACAACTTTCATCCAAAGTAAATCTCCAATAGGCATTATTCTCTCTGGTGGCCCAAGTAGTGTTTACGAAGAAAACTCTCCAAGAGTGGACAAGTCCATTTTTGAATTAGGTGTTCCTATTTTAGGTATCTGTTATGGTATGCAATTAATGGTCACCCTATTAGGTGGTAAGGTTGTTCCTGCTCAAGATAAAAAGGGTAGAGAATATGGTAAGGCTATAGCGAGCTTTGACACTAAATGCAAAATATTTAAAGGCTTACCTAATAAAAGTGTCGCGTGGATGAGTCATGGTGACCATACCGCCAGTATCCCAGAAGGATTCAAAGTAGTAGCCCAAACCAAAAACTGTGAAAACGCTGCTATTGCTAATGAAAGCAAAAACTTCTATGGTGTCCAATTCCATCCAGAAGTTGAACACACAGAATTTGGTAAAGAAATGATTAAAAAGTTCTTGGTTGATGTTTGTCACGCTAAAGGTGACTGGTCAATGAAGGATTACTATAAAAAAGCTATCAAAGATATCAAAGAAGAAGTCGGTGATAAGAAAGTCTTATTAGCCCTCTCAGGTGGTGTTGATTCTTCAGTAGCCGCAGTCTTATTAAGTAACGCTATTGGTAAAAACTTAACATGTGTTTATGTTGATCATGGCTTTATGAGAAAAAACGAAACCGAAGAAATCGTTAAACGCTTTTCTAAATACGATCTTAACTTCATAAAAGTTGATGCTAGAAAAGAGTTTTTGACCGTTTTAAAAGGAGTGAGTGAACCAGAAAAGAAGAGACATATCATTGGAAAAACATTCATTGATGTCTTTTCTCGTGTCGCTAATGAACTCAAAGAAATCGACTATTTAGCCCAAGGTACAATTTATCCAGATGTCATTGAATCTGGTTCTATAAACGGTAATACAATCAAGAGCCATCATAACGTTGGTGGTCTTCCTGAACACTTACCATTTAAGAAAATCATTGAACCTCTTTCTAAGTTATTCAAAGACGAAGTCAGACAACTCGGCTTAGAAATGGGTGTTGATGAAGCTCTGGTGTTCCGACAACCTTTCCCAGGTCCTGGGTTAGCAGTAAGAATTATCGGAGATATTACAGAAGAAAAACTCAATATCTTAAAAGATGCAGATTATATCTTTAGAGAAGTTATTTCTAAATACAAATATCAAAACAAAATCAGTCAGTATTTCGCTGTGTTAACTAATGTACAAAGTGTTGGTGTGATGGGTGATATGAGAACATACCAGTACGCCATTGCACTTCGTGCGGTATCAACAGATGACTTCATGACTGCAAATTATGTGAAACTGCCTTATCGCATTTTAGATGAGGCAAGCAGAAGAATAGTGAATGAGGTCAAAGGAGTGAATCGTGTCGTCTACGATGTCACTAGTAAACCACCGGCCACTATTGAATATGAATAAAGGAGAAAAAGATTATGAAAATCGTTCCAGAAGAATTCGGAAAACTAGTCTTCAATGAAAACGCGATGAGAAAAGCGTTATCAAAAGACGTCTTCGAAAAACTCGAACATACAATTAAAAATGGTGAATCATTAGATTCATCATTAGCCCATTCCGTGGCTGAAGCCATGAAAGACTGGGCCATCGCTAATGGTGCAACCCATTATACACACTGGTTCCAACCATTAACTGGTGTTACCGCAGAAAAACATGAAAGCTTCTTAACCACTGTTTCTGGTGGTAGTCCAATTTTAGAACTTTCTGGTAAAGAACTTATCAAAGGTGAACCAGATGCTTCCAGCTTCCCATCAGGTGGCTTAAGAAGTACCTTTGAAGCTAGAGGCTATACTGCTTGGGATCCAACCAGTTTTGCGTTTATTAAAGGCAATACCCTTTGTATTCCAACAGCGTTCTGTTCTTATGGTGGTCACGCTTTAGACAAAAAGACCCCATTACTCAGAAGTATTGATGCCTTAAATAAAGAAGCGCTTAGACTTTTCAAAGCCTTAAAGATGAGTGATGTAAATCACATCGTCACCAATATCGGTCCAGAACAAGAATATTTCTTAATTGATAAATCGATGTTTGAAAAGAGATTAGACCTCGTCTTAACCGGTCGAACCTTATTCGGCGCGCCATCACCAAAAGGTCAAGAACTAGATGACCATTACTTTGGTGTAATTAAGCCACGTGTTGCCTCTTTTATGGAAGAAGTTGATAGAGAACTTTGGAAATTAGGTATCTCTGCAAAGACCGAACATAATGAAGTCGCTCCTTCTCAACACGAATTAGCGAACATCTATACAACATGTAACTTAGCGTGTGACCAAAACCAATTGGTTATGGAAATGATGACTAAGATTGCGGATAAGCATCACTTCGTTATCTTATTCCACGAAAAACCATTTGAAGGCGTTAATGGTAGTGGTAAACACAATAACTGGTCTATCTCCACAGATACAGGTATCAACCTCTTATCACCAGGAGATACTCCATTTAAAAACCAAGTCTTCTTGCTCTTCTTAGCGGCAGTCATTAAAGCCGTTGATGATTATCAAGACTTGTTAAGAATCAGTGTCGCTTCCGCTTCTAACGATCACCGTCTAGGTAAAAATGAAGCGCCACCAGCCATTATCTCCATCTTCTTAGGTGATGATTTAACAGGTGTTTTAAAAGCTATCGCTAACGACGATACCGATTACGAATCACACAAAGAAAAGATTCTATTAGGTAGTGAAGTTTTACCAAGTCTTATCAAAGATAACACCGATAGAAATAGAACATCTCCATTTGCCTATACTGGTAATAAATTCGAATTCAGAATGCCAGGTAGTAATAAAGGTGTTAGTGACGCTAATACAGTACTCAATACTGCAGTAGCAGAATCTTTAAGAACATTCTCAGAACTCTTAGAAAAGAGTGATGACATTGATAAAACAATTCATTCCATCGTTAAATACACAATTAAAGAACATCAAAGAATCCTATTCTCTGGTAATGGTTATAACGATGCTTGGGTGGAAGAAGCCGCGAAACGTGGTCTTTGTAACTTCCCAACCACACCAGATGCTCTTGCCCATATGACTGACGAAAAGAACGTTAAGTTATTTGAGGAACACCGTGTATTAACTAGTGAAGAACTTAAAGCCAGACAAGAAATCGATTACGAAAATTATGTCAAGACTTTAGAAATCGAAGTTAAGACGATGATTCATATGGCTAATAGAGACATTATGCCTGCTATCAATAAATACATTGGTAAATTAGCCAAGAACATAGAAACAATCGCAACAATCGATGGCACAATTACTTCTTCATATCAAAAGAGAGCGCTCAAAAAACTCAGTGAAAACCTCGCTAAGATTGACGAATTTACAAGCGAATTAGAAGAAAAGTATTTAGAAGTTAGCAAAATCGCTGAAGTTGAAAAACAAGCTTTCTTCATTAAGGATACTTTACTCCCATTAATGGCGAAGCTCAGAAAAGTCGTTGATGATTCTGAAACAATGATGCCAAAGAACTATTGGCCAATGCCAACATACGAAGAACTCTTATTCTCAGAACAATAAAGCTGAAAGAAGGCCTAACTTATGATTAAAAGATACTCATCCAAACAATTTGAAGACATCTTCTCTGATCAAAACAGATTTAATAACTACTTACTCATCGAAGAAGCCGTTATTGAAGCATACTTTAAGTTAGGCCTTATTCCAGAAAAAGATTACTTAGAAATCGTCAAAAAAGCCCACGTTGATTTAAAGTCAATTGAAGAGCTTGAAGCGATTACAAAACACGATGTTATTGCATTCACGAGGTCGATATCTTTACAACTTGGCGAAGAAAAGAAATGGTTCCATTATTCACTTACTTCCACTGATGTTGTCGATAGTGCACAGTCTCTTACTTTAAAGACCGCTAACGAACAAATCTTAAAAGACCTCAATGCTTTAATGATGGTCACAAAAGAAAAGGCTTATAAGTATAAAGACCAACCAATCATGGGTCGTACACATGGTATGCACGCCGAAATCACATCATTTGGTCTAAAATGGGCCTTATGGTATGACGAACTAAAAAGATGCAAAGAGAGATTCCTAGAAGAAAGAAAAAGAATTGAAGTCATTAAACTTTCAGGGGCAGTTGGTAACTACGCCAACATCCCAATGGAAGTGGAAGAATACGTCGCTAAAAAGTTCAACATGGAATATGCCAGAATCTCAACTCAAGTACTGAGTAGAGATAGACACACCGGTTACATGTTCTCTTTAGCCCAAATTGCCTCATGCTTAGAAAAGATGGCCACTGAAATTAGACTTTTAGCCCAAAGTGAAATCGGTGAAGTCCAAGAACCATTCTCTAAAGGTCAAAAAGGTAGCAGTGCCATGCCACACAAAAAGAACCCAATCGGTTGTGAAAACATCTGTGGATGTGCTCGTATGATGCGTTCCTACGTTAATGTGGCTTTCGAAGATAATAACCTCTGGCATGAAAGAGATATCTCTCATAGTTCCGCTGAAAGAATCATTCTTCCAGATGCCTGTACTCTTTTAGACTATATGCTCAAAAGATTCATGGGTATTTGTAAAGACCTCGTGGTTAACAAAGAAAAGATGAATGAAAATATCTTCCTTAACTATGGAGTCACCTTCTCTGGTGGAGTTCTTAATAAATTAATTAACAAAGGCATGTCTAGAGAAGATGCTTATGATTTAATTCAACCAATTGCTTTTAAATCATTAAGTAGCAAGAAACTCTTTAGACATCTTTTACTTGAAAATGAACAAGTCACAAAGCTTCTTTCTAAATCAGAAATCACCGAATGCTTTGATGAAAAATATTATTTAAAAAATACCGATAACATTTATAAACGTCTTAGACCAGGTAAATCATTACTCGTTTTAGGTAGTCAATGGGGCGATGAAGGTAAAGGTAAAATTACTAACTTCCTTTCCGAAAAAGCTGACATCGTTATTAGATACCAAGGCGGTAATAACGCTGGTCACACAATTGTGTTTGATGGTCATAAGTACGCTTTAAGACTTATCCCATCTGGTGTCTTTAATGAAAACGTTAGATGTATCATGGCAAACGGCATGGTCATTAACCCAAGAGCGTTCAAAGAAGAACTCATGGAATTAAGAACTGCTGGTTTCCCATGCAATAACATTTACATCTCCGATAGAGCGCACGTCCTATTTGATCACCATATCGAATTAGATAGATTGAATGAAGAATCTTTAGGTAATAAAAAGATTGGCACTACTAAACGTGGTATTGGTCCAGCTTATGCTGATAAGATTTCTCGTGTTGGTATGAGAATGTGCGATTTCATTTCTCCAGAATTCCCAACATTATATAAAGACTTACTCACAATCAAGAATAAACAAATCATTGATATGGGTGGTACTCCAATTGATTATGAAAAGACTGTAAAAGAATACACGCTCCTCGCGGATTTCATTAGACCAATGGTGGTTGATACCGTCTCGATGATTGGTGAAGCAAGAAAACTAAAGAAGAATATTTTATTTGAAGGTGCGCAAGGCGCATTACTTGATGTCGACTTTGGTTCATATCCATATGTCACCTCTTCTAACGTCACTTCTGGTGGCACAATCTTCGGTACAGGCATTGGCTGTCATGGTGTCGATGATGTCTTAGGCATTGTTAAAGCTTATGAAACCAGAGTGGGCGAAGGAGCTTTTCCGACTGAACAATTAAATGAAGTTGGTGATCTCATTAGAGAAAGAGGTCATGAATTCGGTACTGTTACCCATCGTCCAAGAAGAACTGGTTTCCTTGATTTACCAGCCCTTAAATATTCCATTCAAATTAACTCCATTTCATATTTATGCTTAACATTACTCGATGTTTTGGATGTTTTTGATGAGATACCAGTTTGTACACATTATGACTACAGGGGTAGCTTAATTGATACTCTTCCAGCCTCAGATCGAGTGCTTAGAGAATGTAAGCCAGTATACGCTAAACTTCCAGGTTGGAAAGAAGATATCACTAACATCAAAACTTATGATGAACTACCAGAAAACGCGAAGAAGTACATTGAATTCATTGAAAAAGAAGTCGGTGTCCCAATCGTGATTGTTTCCACTGGTCCAGATAAAAAACAAACAATTATTAGGGAAGAGATTTTCTAATCTGTGTATAATAATTAACCAAGGAGAAAGAATATGTGTGGTATTGTCGGTGCAATTGGATTTATTAGCCCTAAGGAATATGTATTTAAAGGCTTAAAAATGCTTGATTACCGTGGATATGATTCTGCGGGTGTTGCCTATTTTGATAATGGCATTCAAATCTATAAAGATGTTGGTAGTGTGGAGCACCTTTTAACTATTGTCCCAGAAAAGATTGAGACCAATATCATGATTGGTCATACCCGTTGGGCAACACACGGTGCGCCAACAAAACTCAATACCCATCCACATCTATCTTTTAATAAGAAGATTTGTCTTGTACATAATGGTGTTATTGAAAACTTCAAAGAATTAAGAAGTTTCCTTTTAGGAAAAGGCTATAAATTCTATGGTGAAACCGATACAGAAATTATCGCTAATCTTTTGGAATATTATTACCTTGAGAAAAAAGATATTATTGAATCCATTAAAACCATCATGACCTTAGTGAAAGGTAGTTATGCTTTCTGTTTCTTCACAAGTGATGATGCGAATACTTTATATGTCATCAAGAAAGCATCTCCATTAGTAGTGGGCTTAGGCCAAGGTTTTAATCTAGTAGCCTCAGATGCTTCTCCAATGATTGAACACACTAATAGTTTTATCGAATTAGATGACCTCGAATTTGGTATTGTCACCAAAGACAAAGTCACCATCTTTAACAAAAAGGGTGAGGAAATCAAAAAAGAAACCATCTCTAAAGATGTGGAATTAATATCTCACGATTTAAAAGGCTATCCTCACTACATGATTAAGGAAATTGAAGAGATTCCTCAAACAGTTAAAAGATTAATTTCTACCTACTATAAAAACGGTAAATATCAATTTGATCCTCAACTAGTCAAAGACCTAGATGAATCAGACCATATTATCTTTATTGCATGCGGTACTTCTTATCACGCTGGTTTAGTGGGTGGAAGATATTTTGAAAAATATAATAAATCCGCTTCTAGATTTATCGCTAGTGAATGGGCATTCCATCCAACATATGCTGGTAAAAAGCCATTCATCATTATGATTTCTCAATCTGGCGAAACCGCTGATTTAATTCACTGCTTAAAAATCATCAAAGAGCATAACTTAAAGAATTTAATCATCACTAATACTGGTGGTTCCACATTAGATAGAAACTGCATGTATTCATTACTCCTATATAGTGGTATTGAAGTATCAGTGGCCTCCACTAAAGCATATGTTGCGCAAGTGACCTTGCTTGCTATGCTTGCTGCTTCTCTTTCTAAAGACAATAAACTCATCGATGATTTAACCGATTCCTTAGATGTCATTTACGATATTCAAGATCACTATAAACCACTCATCATGAAAGTCGCTGATGAGATTAAAGATAAGAAAAATCTCTTCTATTTAGGTAGGAGTTTTGATTACTTCCTTTCCTTAGAAGCTTCATTAAAATTAAAGGAAATTAGTTACATCCATTCTGAAGCCATTCCAGGTGGAGAATTAAAGCACGGTCCCATCGCTTTAATAGAAAAAGGGCTTCCGGTAATAGTCTTTATCACAGATCCAGATACCGCTCCTAGTATGAGAGGTAACATCGAAGAAGTGAAATCAAGAGGCGCAAAAGTCTATACGATTTCCACTAAGAGTTTATCTCGACCAGAAGATACGATTATGGTCAATGATTACGCTTATTATTTATCAAGTGTCGCCATCTCTTCTATCGCGTTCTATTTAGCCTATTATGTCGCTCTAGCGAAAGGCTTAAATGTTGATAAACCAAGAAACTTAGCCAAAAGTGTGACTGTGGAATAAGGAGAAAACAAATATGATTAACTTAGAAAAGTACAACAATGAACCAGAATTTAAAGCGGCCCTGAAGGAAATGTTCTCTTCTTTAGACCCATCTGTTTTAAATAATCCAAGATACGCTTCTATTTTAGAAAAGATTGTGGAACCAGATAGAGTCATCACTTTTGATGTGGAATGGGTTGATGATAATGGTAATAAACAAACTAACAAAGGATATCGCGTTCAATTCAATAATGTGAATGGTGTTTATAAAGGTGGTCTTAGATTCCATCCTTCCGTTAATTTGTCCATTTTAAAATTCTTAGGCTTTGAACAAATCTTTAAAAACTATTTAACCACCTTACCAATGGGTGGCGCGAAAGGTGGCTCTGACTTTGATCCAAAAGGTAAAAGCGATGCTGAAGTCATTAGATTCTGTGATGCCTTTATGAAACAGTTATATCCATATATCGGTGTTGATTTAGATGTTCCCGCTGGTGATATCGGTGTGGGAGGTCGTGAAATCAGAGCGATGTATGAATCTTATAAGAAGTATTCTAAGAAAAATGATTGTTCCTTAACTGGCAAACCACTCGATTTAGGCGGTTCTTTATGCCGTACCGAGGCAACTGGCTATGGAGTCACTTATTTCGCCTTAGAAGCCCTAAAAACCTACAAAAACACCGACTTAAGAAATAAACAAGTCATCGTCTCCGGTAGTGGTAACGTTGCTCTTTACTGTTTAAAGAAGGTCACAGAACTCGGTGGTAAGGTCATCGCTATGAACGATAGTAGTAACGCCATCTATGTTCCTAATGGCATTGATTTTGAAACATTAAGAGCCCTTAAAGAAGATAGAAGAGGCAGAATTAAAGAATATAAAGATCTCGTAAAAGATGAAGTCGTAGTGATGCCATCTAAAGATATTTGGAAAGTTAAATGTGATATTGCCTTCCCATGCGCTACTCAATTTGAATTAGATGAAAATGACGCGAAGCAATTAAAAGAAAATGGTTGTATTGGTGTATTTGAAGGTGCGAATATGCCGTGTACTTTAGAAGCCGCTAATTACTTTATTAAGAATAAAATCATTTATTCTCCTGGCAAAGCCAGTAACGCTGGTGGTGTGGCAGTTTCAGGACTAGAAATCGAACAAAACAAAAAAGGTGAGAAATGGTCCTTTGAAGAAGTCGATAATCGCTTAAAAGGCATTATGGCAACGATCTTCAATAACATCTATAAAACCGCTAAAGATTTAAACGATGAATATAATCTAGTGAAAGGTGCAAATAATTACGCATTCATTGGCATTGCTGAAAAGATGCTTAATAGATAATTGTCAAAATAAAACCCCCAGCAAAGCTGGAGGTTAGTGCTAATTATTAGAAATAAATTAGAATGTGTATGAGAATTCGTTAGCAGATGTCATGCTGAGTGACATGCTTGAGCCATTTTGATTTGCGCTCATCTTCACGCCAACAACTGTAGATTGAACTAAGCCATCTTTATAAACACTCTTTAATTTTGTGTAAGTAATTGGATAATTTCCAATCTTAATGCTAAATGGTTCACTTAAACCGATTTCGAAGTTACCTGTTTCAACTTCACCAGCAATTTTAATCTTGGATTCCATTTTTTTGATGAGGCCTAAAACTTCATCGGAGTCAGCATAATCTGAGAGACTTTCAGTCGCAGCAGCATAAGCTGTATCGCTATCATCATAGTTCCAAGAATAGATGCTATAAGAGGCTGTTTCAAAATAGTTAGCGATTTGTTCAACATCGACTTCTTCGCCAGTCATTTCGCCACCAGTACTAGATGTAATCACAAATTCACCATCTTTTTCTTCTGCTTTAACAGAGACTTTTTCGGTGATTTTTTCTTTCCCAACTTCCATGCTGGCATCGAGTTTGATGTCGACAGTCTTATTTGGAACGTCGACAGTAATTATGCCTTCCGCTTTTTCTTTCATGTTCACGGATTGGCCGTCCATCTTCATCTTTAAAGACATTTCAACTGTCGCTTTTTCAGTGACGACTTTCACTTTGCCGTCTTTTTCCGCTTTGACGGTTTCATTGATTTTAGCAGCGTCGCCTCTATTGTAGGCCACACCGTTTTTCACTAAACCTTCGCCGCTTCCGCACGCTGTTAATCCAGCTAAAGATAAGACTAATAAAGCACTTAATTTAAATTTTTTCATAATGCTCCCTTTCTTTATTAAACAACTGTCTTTTATTATAAAGATAAAAGAAGAAACTTCAACATAAACTATGTAAACATGTCCATATTTATTTACGACAATTAAAAATATTTAACGCTTACATATTTATTATAAACTAGTTATAAAAGTTAAAATGTTGACATAAGTAAATAGAAGTTTACACGATTTGTGTTGCCAAACACATGCAATTAATAATAATATAAAGGCACTTGTGTAAAGGAGATTACAATTATGACAATTGGTGAGAAAATTGTTCACCTTCGTATTGTTAACAACATTTCCCAAGAAGAATTAGCGAAAAACCTCAAGGTTTCTAGACAATCTCTTTCTAAATGGGAAAATAACGATACATTACCCCCTTTAAATACTATTAAGGATTTATGTCAAATCTTTAAAGTATCCGCCGATGAATTAATCGATGATAACATCGTTATCCATCGTGGTAAAAGAGTGGAACTTCCTGATGAAAACATCAAAACCAAATACTTTGGTACTGATGGCTTTAGAGGCGAAGCTAACGAACTCTTAAATTCAGATAAGGCCTATAAAATCGGCCGTTTCTTAGGTTGGTTCTATTCCAATCCTAAATACAATATGCAAAAACCAGGCTATAGACCAAAGATCGTTATCGGTAAAGATACCAGACGTTCTTCCTATATGCTTGAATACGCTGTGGCTGCTGGTGCAGCTGCCAGTGGCGCGGATGTCGAATTACTGCACGTCACAACCACTCCATCAGTCTCTTACATAGTAAGACAAGACTGCTTTGACTGTGGTGTCATGATTACCGCTAGCCATAACCCATTCTATGACAATGGTATTAAAGTCATTAATTCTAATGGTGAGAAGTTAGAAGATGGTGTGGCCTATTTAGCAGAAGCTTATTTAGATGGAGACTTCAAAACCTTAGGTTTAGAAGGTGAAGAAGATTTACCATTTGCTAAACGCGGTGATATCGGCACAATTAACGACTATTCCTCAGGTAGAAATAGATATATCGGTTACTTAATTTCTTTAGCGAGACATTCCATGAAGAAATTAAGAGTGGGCTTAGATGCCGCTAATGGTGCTTCTTGGATGATTGCAAGAAGCGTCTTTGAAGCTTTAGGCGCACAAGTCTTTATTATTAATAACCATCCAGATGGTTTAAACATTAACTTCAACGCTGGTTCCACCCACATTGAAAACTTCTGCAAATACGTTAAAGACAATAAATTAGATGTCGGCTTTGCCTTTGATGGTGATGCTGATAGATGTATCGCCGTTGATGAAAATGGTAAAGAAGTCGATGGTGATAAAATCATGTACTTACTCGCTTGCAAATTACAAAGCGAAGGTTCATTAGATAAAGACACAGTGGTTGCCACCATTATGTCCAACAGTGGCTTAGAAAAAGCCCTCAAGAATATCGGTGTCAAATTAGTGAGAACTAAAGTTGGCGATAGATTCGTCTTTGAAAGAATGATGAATGATGGCTATGTTTTAGGTGGCGAACAATCCGGTCACGTTATTATTAGAAAATATGCGACTACAGGCGATGGTGTTTTAACTGCCATCATGGTCACTGAAGAAATCTTAGAAAGAAAAGAATCTCTTTCTAAATTAGTAGCACCAGTTAAATTACTTCCACAAAAGACAAGAAACGTCAGAGTCACCGATAAAAACGCTGCCGTTGAAGATGAAGCTGTTAAAGCTAAATTCGATGAAGTCAATAAAGAAATCGGTGATAACGGCCGTGCCTTATTAAGACAATCCGGTACCGAACCAGTCATTCGTATTATGGTCGAATATCCAACATTACAAGGTTGCGAAGAATATATCGATAAGATTTATAACGTCGTTAAGAAAAGAGGCTTTGTGATCGATGAATAAAAAAGCGGTTTTAACAAAGGACTTGTTCAATATTGAAGAACCTTCCTATATGAAGGAATTCTTCGATAAATATGAATATCCTTGGCAAATGCTTCCTCATATTAAGGAATTAATAAATGAATTATTAGAAAAAGGTATCCCAGGCTATACCCTTCTTAAAGAAGGTGTCTTAGTGGGTGAAGGCGTGAGCATCGCTCCAACAGCGACCATCATTCCTCCCGCCATTATCGGTAGCCATACCGAAATTAGACCAGGCGCTTTTATCAGAGGCAATCTCATCTGTGGAGAAAACTGTGTTTTAGGTAATTCTTCAGAATTCAAAAACGCCATTCTCTTATACCATGTGCAAGTCCCACATTATAACTATGTTGGTGACTCCATTTTAGGTAACTACGCTCATATGGGTGCGGGCTCAATTTGCTCTAACTTAAAAAGCGATGGTAAAAATATCGTTATCCATGGTGATACCGATATTGAATCTGGTTTAAGAAAAATCGGCGCAATCCTTGGTGACTACGCTGATATCGGCTGTCAATCCGTTTTAAATCCAGGTACAGTTATTGGCCAACATACACAAGTGTATCCATTAAGTATGGTCCGTGGTGTTGTCCCAGAAAATAGCATTTATAAAGCAAAAGACAATATTGTCATTAAAGAAAAGAGGTAGAAGGAAAAATGAAAGTTGTCGTCGGTAGTAATGAAGAAATCAGCAAATTAATTGCTGAAGAATTTATCAAACAAGTACAAAAGAAACCAAACAGTGTCTTAGGTTTAGCCACTGGTACATCCCCAATTGATGTCTACGCTAATATGATTAAGGCTAATAAAGAAGGTCGTGTCTCATTCAAAGATGTTGTCACATTCAACCTTGATGAATACATTGGCTTAGAAGGCACACATGATCAATCATATCGTTATTTCATGAATAAATATTTATTCGATGGATTAGATATCGATAAAGCTCGCACACACGTGTTAAAAGGTGTTGGTGACTATTTAGCTTATGCTAATCAATACGATGCTGAAATCGCTTCCTTTGGTGGAATTGATCTTCAAATCTTAGGTATTGGTAGTGATGGTCACATCGCTTTCAATGAACCAGGAACACCATTTGATTCCTTAACTCACGTTGCGGAATTAACTGAACAAACAATTAGAGATAATTCCCGTTTATTCAATGATATTTCTGAAGTCCCAACTAAAGCAGTTACCATGGGCTTAAAGAGCATTATGAACGCCAGAAAGATCGTCTTAATTGCCACAGGTAAAAATAAAGCTCAAGCCATCTATAACTTACTTAAAGGTCCAAAGACCGAAGAAGTCCCATGCTCCATTCTTCAAGATCACCCAGATTGCACAATCTATGTGGATGAAGCAGCCTATAGTTTAGTCAAATAATTAGCCTAAATTTATAAAACGAAAGAAGTGGATTTTTCCACTTTTTTTGTGCTCAAAACTACAAAAAATAGTGTTTTTTCTTACAAAAACCCCTAAAAAATGCGATAATATACGCGTAATATGTTCAAAATAAATGATTCGGTAATCCATTGTCGTGAAGGTCTCTCAACAATTGTTTCAACGAGCAATATGAACGGGAAAGATTATTTTCTTGTGAGTGTTAATCGTAATAGTGGAGAAACCATTTACGTACCCGTCGATACCGCTAGCAGCATCATCCGTCCTTTGATGAATAAAAAAGAAGCTGATGAATTATTACTATATATTAAGAAGATTAAAAAAGAATTTAACACTAATACAAAACAAAGAAGAGATGCTTATAAGAAAATGCTTTCTTCTGGCAGTGTGAAAGAAATCGCCTATCTTTACCGTCAATTATATTTCTATGAAAAGATTGGTGGAGAAAACAATACTGAAATCAAACTTGGTCCAGTTGATATCGATATGTTAAGCTACGCACAAAACATGTTGATGGATGAATTCGCACTTACTTATAACGTCAAAAGAGAAGAAGTTAAAGACTTCATTGAAAAAAGAATTTCCAAATTATAAGTTAACCCACTTTAATAAATAATTTCTTAATTCTTCAACTGTGCCAAAAGGTATGTCGTTAGGACATATTTTTTTAAGTTCGTCTTTATTGCGATACCCATAACTGACAAGGTGATATTTTATCCCAGCGTTATCCGCGCTTTCCTTATCAACGTTAGTGTCACCAATATATAAACATTCTTCTTTATTAAGATTATTTTCTTTAACTATTTTATTAATAAGATATGGATCTGGTTTTTTAGGCTTATCAAAATATGAACCTTGGATAATATCGAATAGTCCAGGGAACTCTTTATTAATCAATTTATTAACTAGGTCATCATCCTTATTTGAAACGACAGCAATCTTACATTTTCCCTTTAGTTCAGTGAGTAATTCTTTGATGCCTGGATACGGTTTTGTGTAGTCATCATAATGTTCCAAATAATAGGATTTAAAGGAATTGAAAACAGCTTGAATCTCGTTTTCAGTTAAGTTGTCAAAAATACAACGCCTAATCAAAACTTGCGTTCCATTTCCAATCGCTTTCCTGACGAAATCAATACCCATCTCGGCTAAATTATATGTTTTTAGCCCATGATTGACGGCATTTGTTAAATCTTGAAGTGTATCTAAAATTGTACCATCGAGGTCAAAAATAACAGTTTTCATTACTTTATCTTCTTAATAACTGAAACGACATCTTCGTTGAAAACCAAATCGCAATTTGAGTCGTATGAAGTTGATTCTTTGTTGATAACCACTAAGTAGCGTCCTTTGAAATAACGAACAAATCCTGCAGCTGGATAAACGCGTAATGAAGTACCGATAATGATAAGAAG
>CADCCA010000012.1 GCA_902799855.1 uncultured Erysipelotrichaceae bacterium
TTGTTTATCACCTAAAACCATTAATGTTTCGCCTTCTTTGATATCAAACATTTCTCTAGCTTCTTTTGGTATTGTGATTTGACCTTTAGGTCCCACTTTCACACTGACAATGAAACGGTCTTGATTATTATTGTTCATATTCTTACTTTTCTTACCTTTCTTACTTAATCATAGTCATTACGTTGTAAAAGTCAATAAAAAACAGTACCGATCTGTATCGATACTGTAGTTATCATCTGGTTGCGGTGGCCAGAAATGATACAATCCGACACCCTTTCTTGAAAAACCGACAGAGGCTTTCCAAAACCGACACCCCTATTATATTGTTTTCTTTCCAATTGGTACGCCTGATGGATCTTTCCAGTCACCAGTACCTTTTGTAATAAGCGAAAGAATTGATACAAAATCGTATTTTGCCAAAAAAGCGGGACAGCAGGCACAAAATGGGACGAGTTATTTCTTCTTTCTCACACCTGTATTGTTTGAGCCTCTAACTTCTTCGTGATAAAAATAATCTACTATCACTGGATGCCCTGGTTTTGCTCTGCCATATGGCGTTTCATTATCTACGAACGGGCAATTATTTTCTTTTGCTAATTTTTCAGCTTCTTTTTCCAAATGTTCAAAATAGCTTCTATCTTTTTTGTTGTAGATTTGTTCATATAAAGGGTGTAAATCAGGATATTTTTCTTTAATGTAATCCATGATTTTCCCTTTAAAACCACCTCTTAAATTAAGGTTTTCTAACCAAATTAAATCGCATTGATCTTTAACTAAAGCAAAAATCTTTTTGAAATCAGTGATGCCAGGAAAAACAGGGGAAATAAAACACACGGTTCTAATGCCAGCATCATAGACTTGTTTCATCGCTTGGATTTTTCTTTCAATAGAAACCGAATCATCCATATCGCTTTTAAAACCTTCATCTAAAGTGTTGATGGACCAAGAAACTGTAACTTTTCTAAATTTCTTTAACAAATCTAAATCTCTCACCACTAAATCGGACTTTGTGCAGATTAATAATTCTGCGTCTACTCCGACGAGTTGTTCTAATAATTTCCTCGTATTTTTATATTCCGCTTCTTGAGGTAGATAACCATCTGTCACCGTCCCGATTATGATATGTTGGCCTTTATATTTCGCTAAATCTGTAATTGCGGGCCAATTTTTTACGTCTAAAAACGATCCCCATTCTTCGGTATGGCCAGTGAATCTTTTCATAAATGAAGCATAGCAATACTTGCAACCATGCGTGCACCCCACATAGGGATTAACACAATATCCACCTATAGGTGAATTGGATTTGGTCATGATATCTTTAACGTCTATTTGTTTGATAACAACTTCTTTATTCATCGATGAGATTCTCCTTCACTTTGCCTAATAATCGATCCAATTCATTAGCCTCTTCTTCACTGAAATCTTTATAAAAAATATCGCTAATTTTTTTGGTGGCTCTATTTATTTTTCCTTCCAAAGACAGAGTCTTGCCACTTAAATAAATGACTAAACTTCTTTTGTCTTCTTTAGAACCTTCTACGATTAGAAGACCTTCATTTTTCATTCTCTCCACCATTGCGCTTAAAGTGGTTTTTGCTAATGATGTTTTTCTGGATAGTTCAATGAGTGAAAGCTTTTCATTTTTCCACAATGCAAAAAGAACTCTTCCCTGTTGGCCATTGAATTCGTAAATACCTTCTTCTTTAAGAATTTTATTGAATGCTCGATCTTGCAGTTGTTTGACTTGTGAGATTAAAGTCCCGCCAAAATGTTTTTTCATTTTAAAGCGTCCTCCATTTCACAGGTAAGTTCTTGAATAATAGTTTCTCCTATCATGATTTTCCTAGCCAATTCTTCTTTATAGAAAATCTTGCATCCATATCTTCTCGCCACTTTAACAAGGTCATTTACCCACTGCTTTTTAGTGTCGATTTTCCCTTTGCAGTTACCGGTTTCAGTGCCGATGACTATCCATCTAATCCCGCTTAAATCGATATCTCCTAAATCCTCAAATAAAGGTTCAAAAGTAATATGGTAATTCTTACATTTAATGTTTTCTTTTAAGGATTTGATTCTCCATAAATCGTTTTTGCATGTAACAGTGACACCCATCCAAGCATTATCAGGGACATTATCCAAATTCATTTTATTTGGTGCTTTCGTTAGATATATTCCAACAGTTCTAGGATTTTGTTTAAGAAGATCAAAAGACTTATCTAGCCATTCTTTTTCCCAAATATATGGATCCGACATGCCTGTAAGGAAATATATTCCTGGTTTTTTAATTCTTTCTAGCTTATGTAAATCCGCGACTGGTTTAGAAAAGTCATCTGTTAAATGGAAGCGCTTAGCCACCGCTTTTGCATAGCAATATCGGCATCCAATCTTACAGCCAATTACCGCATTTATATTTTTGATTTTTGATTTGATATCAATAATCTCACTCATAGCAAATATATTGTACTATATAGTACTATTAATATCCATTATTAAATAAAAAACAGTCCTGAATTTATCAGAACTGTAGTTTACATCTGCCCTTGAAGAATATTGCTGATACAAATCAAGGTTTTGCCGATAGGTTGATGAAGTCCTTTGATACAAAATCACTGAGGTGACAGGACTTGAATCATTTCTTATTGAAATGTCAAATAAAAACCGATTAAGCGATTTACCTAATCGGTCTTAGTTTTTGACATTTTTTCTTTATTAGAGTGAACTAATATAATGCTTGGCAATTCAGCGCGATTACCTTTTTAAACTTTATTGCTTAGAAAGTTCGACTTTTCCAAACATCAAAACATCTTTTTCTGCGTTGTATGTAAAGGATATTTTGTCACCAACTTCATATGGTGATGAATATTCATCAATCATTTTTTCAAGTCCAGTTATAATAAATGAAAGCTCTTTTGTTTCATCGTCATAATCGAAGCTACTAAAATAATATTCGTAACAAATATCATAATCAGAAAAATTATTAGTTCTAAAGTTAAGAACATAGCTAAAGCTAGAATCACGCCAATACGTTCCATTAAAATAGGTCTTATCGGTTCCTAATGCTGGAATGATTATAGATTCTGCGTCTATTTCGTTTTTGCCTTCTTCATCAGAAAAATATTTACCGCAGACATCGCAGCTCCAATACTCGATGTTGCCATCTTCAAGGCGAGTTGCGTCTTTTGCTTCGTGATGAGTTAAGGTGTGATGAGCTGGAGTGCGAACGTCTTCTTGCTTAATAGGATTTGTACCAGCTTCATCTGAGAAATATTGGAAGCATTCTGTACATACCCAATATTCGATGTTACCAGGTACATAACAAGTTGCGGCCTTTGCATCGTTATGAATTAAAGTATGAGCGTGAGCTGGAATGATCCAACCATTGTTTTCGAGTTCGTCTTTTCCTTCCTCATCGGAGAAGAATTTGCCACATCTTTCGCAGCTCCAATAAGCACAATTACCGGCCTCGGTGCATGTTTCGGCATGAGATTCATGAGCGGTTAAATTATGGCCTAAAGCGGCAATTGTCAAAGCATCTAATGTTGTTTCTTTTTTGTCTTCATCAAATAACTTATCGCATCCTGAGCAGGTATAATGAGCGTGGACACCACTTTCAGTACAAGTAGCAGCAACTTCATCAACTAATACGTATTCATGAGAGTGTGCTTTTTGTCCACAACCCGCTAAAAGAGAGACAGCCATAAGAGCAGACGTCATTAAGACTAATTTCTTTTTCATTTACAAATTTCCTTTCTTGTTATGTATATAATTACACATAAAAGAAATAATATATTCTTGATATATTTTCAAGCAAAACAAGCCTTAACTATACTTTCGAATATTCAAAGTAAAGTTTTTAATGTAAAATAAGTAAAAAATAAGGGCAAATATAGATATGAGAGATATTGATAAAACTAAAAAAGAATTTGAGAAATCATTATTCAAACTATTATCGAAAAAGAACTATCATGATATCACTGTTAATGAGATATGTTCTTTAGCTAATAAGACAAAGATGACTTTCTATCATTATTATAAAGATAAAGACAATTTATTAGCGTTAGCTTCCATCAATTTAATCAACGAAGAATATAACGAAGCATACAGAAAAATCTTAAGAAAAGAAACCGATCAGGAAGAAATCGAATATCAATCGATATTGGCTACCTATGATTGGGTTGCAAAGCATTATAAGCAAATCCAAAACCTCATCCATGAAGGCGATACTTTTCCGATGGAGATATTCAAAAACGCTCTAGCCACTAATTATGGTAAATATATTACAGAAACGATTAAATCTGTTGGCTATGATGTTCCTAGTGATTATTTATCGATATTCTTCTTTGAAGGATTATATGGTTCGTGCCTATATTACGCTGAGCAACTAAAAAACAACAGGGACAAGAAAAAAGTTAAAGAAGATATCAAAAAGCTTTGCCGTTTTTGGGCCAAACTTATAATGTCCGCCACAAAGGAAAACTAAGCTGCAATCATAAGCAAGCATGCCTATTGCCTCCCAAAATATCTTGAACGCAATCAAGCGAAAAATTGTATCAATAAGCGTGCTTCATAGGTAGTTCAAGTCCCGTCAACAATCTAAAGAATTACATCAAGGGTGTAGCAATTGAGGGTTTTGATGCATATTCTTCAGTTATCGCTTATCCACCACTAGCTTTGAAAACCATCGAAAAACATTAAAAATGGGCAAAAAAGCAAGAAAAAAGACCTGATAACGAGTATCAAGTCTATTCATATCGTTTGGGAGCAGACCACTAAAGTGATACAAATTCTCCCTAAAAGTTGGGTTGTATTTACCGAAAGTGATACACTTTAATTAATCAAACAAATTTGAGAAATCTTGAGCAGATACCACTTTATACATTTTGCTATTGTATGAGAATCTATTTGATGCAAAAACCTCAATATCAGCAATATAACCAGTTATTTCGTAAGGGGCTTCAAGTATTTCGTCATAAGTTTCTTCATTTGGCCATTCAACAAATTCTAAATTATATAAGTAAGAAATAGGATATCTAGATAGAGTAGACTTTTTAACCGCTTCAATATTGCTTCCATATTGATTAACCATATAACGATGCTCTGTATATTGAAGGGGCTCAGCAAATATTTTTTCAATCAAATATCTCGTGCCAGACACAGCCGTATTGAGACTTTTTCCTGTGATTGAAATGCTTTTGCTTGTTATGTTGTTAAAGTTGTATTCTAAAATGCTAGTGCCTTCACCAGGAACGTGTAAATCTTTATTTGTCTTATAAATGTTGTTTTCTAAGAAATGATATGCATCATCAATATCAGTTTCTCCGCTAGAATAATAAATGTTTCTAAAATAATCAGGCCCTAAACTACTATTTGAATATTCATATCTTAAGCTTTGAATATTTGATTTAGTAACTTCATTTATCCAAGGGCAAACGTTTTTTAAAGTAGATTTGTAATTATTCCAAGTACTATTGCTATTATCAATAATGAAATTTAGATGATTTATATACGAATTAAAAGAATAGTTAAGGGTGTATGTGCCTTCTTTTTTAAATTCAATTCGATATCTTGGTTCTTCGCCATATTGATTTCCGACATAATATGAATTTGAGAAAGAATAATCATGGTTAAAAATCGCGTGATCACCAGTAAAAACAACATCTTTGCTTCCGGTATGAAGCGGGTAGATACCAATGTCAAAGTCCAAGAAAGTATTTGTGTAATAATATATTTCTTTTGTGTCTGGGTCCTTGTAAGTGCTGACTAAATCAGTCGAATTGGTTATTGCGACATAGGCATCAACTCCAGTGATAATTGCTTCGCCACCACTTTCGCTTGTTTGTTGTTCACTACCAGGATTGTTTCCGCTTTTATTAAGACCAATTATTCCAAGAGTTATTCCAGCAGCGGTTCCACCTATAAGTAGAACTATCGAAGCAATAATTCCAACTTTTATTAAAAACTTATTCTTTTTATTCTTTTTTATAATGTTATCGCTTCTAAGTTCATCAGCTTCCACACCAAAATAAACCGCTAATGCCTTTAGGGTTTCTTCACTTGGGTTACCATTACCGTTTTCATATTTTGCAATTGCAGATCTTGAAATATGAACAGCTTCAGCTAATGCTTCTTGTGATAATCCATTTTCGTTTCTTAACTTTTTTAGTTTGTCTTTAAAATCCATAAACCAACTAATTTATATTTTAGCTTTTTTCAAAAAAATGATTGTTACTTATTGTTACTTTTATTTATTGTCCCTGTTACTTTGTATTTTTGAAAAGAATTATAGAAAAAACAGTATTGAATTTATTTCAAGGCACTATTCACTCGAATGGGGAGTTTTGGGGAGTAATCCCCATTTTTGTTTATGGAATAAGTAATTTAAAAGTACCTCTTGTTATAATTATTTTGCACAAAAGTTAGAACAAGGAGGTACATATGAATTCTAACACATTTTTAAAGATGTTTGGTCTTAATCCAGATGATTTTGAACCAAGCAAAGAAGGACTAATCGAATGTGAATATGGTTACATGGTTGATTTAGCACTATCTACTGCAGCTCATTTTGTACCAATTAAAAGTTAGAAAACTGTTTTATAGATTTTATGCAAGCTCACTCCATCTGGTTTGAAATCAAACTCAATTTTATAGAACTCCACTCCCTTTTTTAGAGCTTCTTCTATCTTTGCTTTTTTAGCATAAAAAAACTTACTTTTTTGTAAAAAATACTTTGGCAATCAATAAAAAGTGTAAATAAAGAAAATACCGAACCTATCGGCCCGGTATTAAGGTTAGTTGGATTATTTTTTATTTTTCAAAAGCTTTGACGATTAAAGAATTGAGCTTTTTGACAAATTCTTGCTTATTAGAAACATCATATCCCTCTAATAGCAAGGCTTCATCATATAAGACAGAAGCATAATTCTTAACCATCTCATCGTCTTGTTCAATACTAGCGAAAATTTTAAATAATTCATGTTCTGGGTTGAGTTCGAGAACTTTGATGGATTTAACATCTTCTCCCTCACCTTTTTCTTCATTGATTGTCTTTTCCATTTCCATGGATAATCCTTCTTTTGTGGAGATACAAACAGGAGAATCAACGAGTTTAGAAGAGATGATGACATCATCAACATTTTCTTTTAGAGAATCTTTTAGATTATCTAATAATCTCTTATGTTCTGCGGTGACGGATTCCACTTTTTCTTTTTCTTCATTAGTTAATTCATCACTACCTTCACTAGCGATAGATTTGAATTCTTTCTTATCGTATTCACGCACCATCATGATAGCGAATTCATCAATCTTGCTATCAAATAATAAGACATCGATTCCTTGCTTTTTATATTTCTCTATCTGCGGTAATAGCTTAATGCTGTCTAGGTTACTACCAGAAGCATAATAGATATATTTTTGATCCTTTCCCATTTCTTCCACGTATTGTTTTAAGGAGATATATTTATCTTCTTGTTTTAAGGAATGGAAGATGAGTAAATCATTTAATAAATCTTTTTTAAAGCCATAGGAAGAATAAATACCATATTTGATATGCTCACCAAACGATGACCAGAATTTGAGGTATTTATCAAAGTCGCTATTCTTTAATTCTTTTAATTTTTCAACAATCTTCTTTTCGACGTTATCTGCGATAGTTTTTAAAACTGGTGAAGTTTGCAAGATTTCACGGGAAATATTCAAATTAAAAGCGTCTGAATCCACTAAACCTTTAACAAACTTTAAATAATCTGGGATTAATTCAGGGCATTTATCTTTAATGAATATTCCTTTGGAATATAATTGCAAACCTTTTTCGAAGTTTTCACTATATAAATTATATGGTTGATGAGAAGGAATGAATAATAAAGCGCTATAATCAACTTTACCTTCAATGTTTAATTGAATAGATAATAATGGATCTTCATAATCAGAGAATTTACTCTTATAGAATTCATTTAATTCTTCTTGTTTAACTTCAGATTTATTCTTTTTCCAAAGTGGGACCATTGAATTTAGCGTTTCTAATTCTTTATATTCTTCATATTGGCCTTCAATTTCTTTACCATCTTTATCTAATTTTGGTTTAGATTTAATGACATTCATCATAATTGGATAACGAATATAATCACTATATTTCTTCACCAATTCTTTAATGCGGTAATCAGATAAATAATCATCATAGTTATTTTCTTTTGTGTTCTTCTTTAAATGAAGGGTGATGGTTGTGCCGACATCTTCTTTATCGCATTCTTCAATTGTGTAATTTTCTTTGCCATCAGAAATAAATCTATGGGCTTTTTCATTTTCTTTTTTACTAGTTACTTCTACTTCTTCCGCAACCATAAAGGCACTATAAAAGCCAACGCCAAATTGACCGATAATATCGACATCTTCTTTGTCTTTGTTCTTCATCTTTTTGACGAATTCTTTACTGCCACTTCTGGCAATTGTGCCGAGATTTTTAATCATCTCGCTTTTATTCATGCCAATACCATTATCACTAATAGTGATGGTTCTATCTTTTTTATCATAAGATAAGTCAATTTTATATTCTTCTAAAGCTACCTTGCCATTACTTGTTAAAGCGAGATATTTTCTTTTATCAATCGCATCAGATGCATTAGAAATGAGCTCTCTTAAAAAGATCTCGGAATTGGAATATATCGAATTGATCATCAAGTTAAGTAATTCTTTGCTTTCTGTTTCAAATTGCTTTGTTTCTTTCATAAACTAGCCTCCTTTTAGCACTTGAACTCTTTAACTGCTAACATATATGATTTTACCAACTTTTAGCACTCTGTCAACTAGATTGCCAATTATTCTTCTTTTTATGGGATATTAAGAAAAAAGTACACGAGTGTACTTCATTCTATTTTGTTATATAAATATTAATTCTTGATTGTCTTTTTCATACTTTTATAAGCCTATTTTGATGATTTATTATAGGAAAATCCAAATATTAGAAAGAATATGCAATTTAATGTTGTTAGGCTTAGAAATGCCATCGTTATGACATGAAGGTAGAAGCAATAGCAAAATAAATAAAGGCACTAGTTTCTTTTTCATATTTTTAGATTAAAACAACTAATGTAAAACTCTATGTGAATTAATTTGAAAATTAAAAAAACAGTACCGAATTTTATCAGTACTGTTGTATACACTTGGGGGCAGTGAACCAAATTGGTACTTTTTGCCCTAAAACCTGGGGTGCAGACAACTAAAGTGATACACTTTATAACATTTTATGAATTGACAATCTTTTTTATTTGTTCTTTGTCTAATTCTTTGGCAGTTAATAATGGGATTAATTTCCTAATTATTTTAACATCCTTGTCCCACCATTTGAGTTTCAAAAGAAACTCTCTCGTGTCTTCATCAAAACGATATTTTTTTACTTCAGCAGGATTGCCCACGACAACTGAATATGGAGGTATATCTTTCGCAACAACTGAATTGGCACCAATAATTGCACCATCTCCAATATGAACGCCTGGGAGAATTGTGACATTTTGCCCAATCCAAACATCGTTTCCCACAATTGTGTCTCCACGGTTTCCTCTAGCACCAAAAGGTCTTGATAGCCCTTTGAATTCATCAATTATTTCAAAAGGATATGCCGTATAACAATCAAGCATGTGATTAGCACCGTTCATTACGAATTCTACACCCTTAGCTACACTGCAAAATTTTCCAATAATTAGTTTGTCACCAATAAAATCGTAATGATGGGTGACATGTTTCTCAAAAGATTCTGGGCCATCTTCGCTATCATCATAATATGAATAATCACCAACAATAATATTAGGGTTTGTCACAACACTGTTGATATAGCAAAATGATTTAAATTGTGCATTTGGATAAATAGGTTTGATCTTCTTTTCCATATTTCAAATTATATTACATTACTTAGTAAAACCAAATATTATTCTCGTGACTATTAAGAAGGAAAAAACAATGATTAAGAAGGAAACATTGATAGCAAATCTAAGAAAAGCTGAAAGAAAGTTGTTTATTTGGGAAAACATAAATATAAGTATCAATTCTTCGGTTAAAGAAAAAGAAATCGCTGCGAAAAAGTTTTTAAATGAACATCCTAATTACAATCTTTATGAGGTAAGCGACACTATTAAAATCAATAAAGGCACCTTGTATCACCACCTCTACACTAAAGTTGAAAAACCTTGGTATGTTCAACGTGTTGAAGATTTGACTCAAGAAGTGATCAATGTGTTCGAAGAATCCAACCGCGTATACGGAGCTAACAAGATTGTTTTAGCGTTAAAGAAAAAGGGAATTGTTGCAGATAAAAAAACAGTCCTCAAAATAATGAAAACTAATAATTTAGTTAAAGAAAATGTTATTAAAAGAAAAACGCCAAAAGTCGATAAAGAAAAAAGAAATTATTACCGAAATCTATTAAAACAACAGTTTAATGCAGACGCTCCAAACAAAGTTTGGACAAGCGATTTATTAGAGTTCAAAATAAGAGGAGTCTCTTTTTATTTATGTGCAATTATGGACCTCTTTTCAAGAATGATAGTCGCATGGAGGATATCATCGAATCGAAACGGTAGTTTGGTGATTTTGACATTCAAAGACGCATTTGAAAACCGAAATGAACCACTAGATTTAATATTTCACACGGACCAAGGATCGGAATTTAAAACAAATGAATTTATGGAAATGTTAGAAGTATTAGGCGTTAAACAGTCATTCTCTTATAAAGGAGTACCAAATGATAACGCCCCCATTGAAGGCTTCTTTTCCAGACTAAGAAGTGAAGAACTCAATAAACATATTGAGCACTATGAAAATTCAAGAATAGCAAAAGAATATTTAGAAAGGTATTTTAATTTTTATAATTTTGGAAGGGTTCACACTTATAATGGCGGCTTAAGCCCATCAGAAAAAGAAGATGAATGGTATAAAAATAACGGCCATTTTTGACCGTCATTTTTTGCTTATATTAAGCAAATCCGAATTTTTGGTTCAGATTCGCCACCCTTGACGAATGGTTGCGGAGGCAGGATTTGAACACTGCGACCTCCAGGTTATGGGCCTGACGAGCTACCACTGCTCTACTCCGCGATCTCGCCCGGAGCATTGTCCAGGCTAGTTTTTATTTGCGATTTTTGCGACGAGCGTTTTCGCTCTTCACTTTTCTCTTAAGAGATTTCTTAAGGAAGAATTCTCTCTTACGAGCTTCTTGGATGGTACCTGCTTTATTGACTTGTCTTTTGAATCTACGAAGAGCATCATCTAAGGTTTCGTTTTCACGAACTGAAGTCTTTGGCATATGTTTCACCTCCTTGAAGTTTTTGCAACGTGTCTATTATTACAAAGTAGTCTAATTAATGCAAGCATTATTTCTTAAATAATTTTTGCACCACTAGATGTACCGATGCGGTTAGCACCTGCTTCCACCATGGCAATTAAGTCTTCGTGGGTACGCACACCACCACTGGCTTTAACACCCATTTCTGGACCAACGGTTTCTCTCATGAGTTTAACAGCGTGAACTGTCGCACCACCTGTTGAAAAGCCTGTGCTTGTTTTAACAAAGTCAGCACCTGCTTCTTTAGCGGCTTTACAGGCTCTAACGATTTCTTCGTCACTTAATAAGCATGTTTCAATGATGACTTTTAAAACGATATCTCTACCAACGGCTTGTTTAATTTCTTTTATTTCTTCTCTAACATAGTCATCATGTCCGGCTTTTAACATACCGACATTAATGACCATATCGACTTCATTAGCCCCTTCTTTGACCGCTAAAACGGCTTCTTCTACTTTGGTTTTAGTTAAGTTCATTCCAAGAGGGAATCCAATAACTGTGCAAACTTTAACAGTTGAGCCTTTTAAACATTCCGCGGCTAATGGAACATAGCCTGGATTGACGCAGACTGACATGAAGTCAAATTGCTTAGCTTCTTCACAGAGTTTAACGATTTGTTCAGGCATAGCATCCTGCTTTAAAAGAGTGTGATCGATTAATTTATTGTAGTTCATATATTTTTCCTCGCTTAGTTATTATAGCACAAAAAGAAAAAGTCCATTTAAGGACTTATCTCTTTTAAGAAAAACTTACTTTTCTTCTTTTTTGCTAGCTTTTTTAGCTGGAGCTTTCTTAGCAGGTTTTTCCTCTTTGACGAGCTTACCATCTAAGTAAACTGGTTTACCAGCATAATAGCCACATTTTGGACAAACGTGATGGGCTTTGATCATGGCACCACATTGTGGGCATGTGACTAAGCCTGTAACGCTTAACTTAAAGTGTGTTCTTCTTAATCTTTTTCTTGTTTTACTAATTCTTCTTTGTGGGACGGCCATAACCTATTCCTCCTTAGCAACGGGAATTAGTATATATAAATACTAGTTTTTAGTCAATAGATTTTTAGACATCTTCTAAACTATTGTATTTTATTTAGATACAATCATACTTTTTTGTAGTTTGACTGTTATAAACTGCCCTACCATAGATTCCTTATTAGGAATCTCAACACTTAAATAATTGCTAGTATGACCAATATTTATACCTTTTTCTTCATCGTATTTTTCAATTAATACTGTGACTTCTTGACCGATAAAGCGATTAAAGAACTTTTCGTATAGTTTATCAGATAAATCTAATAAGATTTTTGATCTTTTCTTTTTACAGTCTGGAGAGATTTGGTTTTCCATTCTCGCCGCTACTGTACCTGGGCGTAAGGAATATGGGAAGACATGAAGCATATCAAAGCATTCTTCGCATAATTTATAAGTATCTAAGAAATCTTCTTCGCTTTCATTAGGGAAACCGACGATGACATCCCCTGATATCATTACATCAGGCATTAAAGATTTAATCTTTTTTATTGTGGCGGTAAATTGTTCTCTAGTGTATTTGCGGTTCATAAGTTTAAGAACGTGATTAGAGCCACTTTGAAGAGGGATATGTAAGTGTTTAGCGAGATTATCTTTATCTTTGATAAGATTAATTAATTTATCATCGATTTCACTTTCTTCAACGGATGAAATACGGAGGCTTTTTAAACCTTTGATATTAGATAGCTCTTCCACTAAAGATGAGAAGGAACAATCTTTTAAATCTTGACCATATCCACCGACATGGATGCCAGAAAGGACGATTTCTTGATAGCCTTGTTTAACAAGATATTCCGCTTCTTTAATGACGTTATCTTTATTTCTTGAGCGCATCTTGCCTCTTCTATATGGAACGATGCAATAGGTGCAAAAGTTATTACAGCCATCTTGAATTTTAAGGAACGCTCTCACGTTTTCTGAATATGAGGTGATACCTAATTCTTCATAGTTAAACTGACGAGGATTTCCATCCACATTGACATATGTTTCATTTTTGTTTTCTAAAGCTTTTTCAATGAGGTCCACTACATCTTTTCTATGTGAAGTACCTAAAAGGATATTTGGTTTAATTTCATCTTTGATGAATTCATAGTTTCCTTGCGCATAGCACCCCATTACTGCGATAACAGCATTAGGGAACATTTTTTGCATTTTACGGATGTGTTGGCGGCTCTTTTGATCCGCAGTAGCGGTTACTGAACAAGTATTAATAATAACAACATCGGGATTAGCGTTATCTTCGATATAGCCTTTTTCTAAAAGCAATGACGAAATAGCGCTTATTTCATAAGCGTTAACTTTGCAGCCGAGATTATATGTGGTGAATGTTTTTTTCATAGTTTAGCCCAATCACGGAATCTGATGAGGTGTAATAAGTGAGAAGAAAGGAAATCGTTATCATGAAGCGCTTTTAAGAAGGCTTCTCTATCAAAAGCAAAATAAGCATCAACGACTGGTTTGATTCTTTCTAGCATATGTGCATAGTTAGGACGTCTAATGTAACGATCAAAAAGAACGACACTGGTATCTAATCTTCCTTCTTCGTTAACAAAATATATCGTATTAGTGTCGTAATGGAAGAAGGCTGTTTCTTTATCATGTTGTTTGATTTTCACTAAGCGAGAAAATTGGGAATTATATAGTTCACTACCATATGTATCAAAAGGATCAATAACAGTATCTTTAAAATTATCCGCTAAACCGTTATATGGATAAGTTAATAACTTTTCTGGATCTTCGTTATAGATTTGATTTAATGAGCGAGTAAAGAAAGGAATAAAGACTTTATCTTTATCTTCTTGATAATATGGTTGTTCTGAAATGATTTCATGGAACGATTTAACAAAATGAGCGTGGTTCTTTCTATTGACGGTAATATAGTTACTTAAATTATGGATTTCTTGTTCCATTTTGCTCTTATTTAAGTAGGCTTGAAGAATGATGTTCGCTCTCATGATTTCAAAAGGTTCGCTTTCTAAATCATAGAAATGCACAAAGCGAGGGATCTTGGTTAAAAGATGACGGTATTCCAAAAAGAAACGAAATTCTTCGCTTTTTTCAAAACCTTGTCTTCTTTTGGCTTTACTAGCAATGTAATCAAAGAGCTTTTTCATTTTCTAATAAATATCCTATCACACTTAAAGCATAGATAGCGGCGGTTTCTGCGCGTAAGATTCTTTTTCCTAAAGAAGTTCTTATAAAACCTTCTTTACAAACTTGTTCAATTTCTTGCGTTGAGAAGCCACCTTCTGGCCCGATCAAGATGGAAATTGATTTACCTTTGCTTAAACCTTTAAAGGAATCGTTTATTTCAGAAGCATCCTTTTCATAAGCGACATAGTTTAAGTCACTAAAGACTTCCTTAGGAAGACTTTTAAGATTGAATATTCCAAGGAAAGTAGGAACGATTAAACGGTGTGATTGTTCGCTTGCTTCTTTCATTATCTTTTGGAAGCGAACAATTTTCTTTTCTAAGTCTTTATTATCGTATTTCACCACTGTTCTTTCACTTTGAATAAGAGCGACTTTTTTAACACCTAATTCCGTGGCTTTTTGAAGAACCAAATCAATCTTATCGCCTTTAGTTAAAGCGAATAACAATGTCACGTCCTCGCTAATTTCAACATCATTAGCGATTTCATGAATCATAGAAATGGTTAAAGGATTAGTGTTATCAATGCGACAAAGAAAGACTTTTTGACTATCTACCACTTCGATTTCATCACCCTTTTTCATGCGCATGACATGTAAAACGTGATGCTCATCATCTTGACTTAAATGAACAAAGTATTGGTTATCAATAGAAGCGAAATAGCGTTGCATTAAACAACGAATTCTCCTTCGCCATCTTTGAGGTCTTTACGATAATATAACACTAATGCGGTGACGATATTGATTAAATAGGCTGCCGCAAAAGGAATAATAATTGCTAAGGCAATTTGCATTTTAACTAAGAAATATAATAAGGCGAATAAGCCACCTAAGATCGCTAAATTGATTAATAACCAGATAATAGCGAAAGTCTTTTGTTTGATGTAAAAGAACTGGGCTCCACACCAACCAATAACAAGGGATAAAATTAGCATCGTTTTGCGGCGTCTAACGACTTTTTGGCCTGCTTTAAAATTAGCCAAATCAACTTGGGAAGTGATTTCGATAGTTTCACTACTGACACCTTCTAATGGATTAACTTGTCCACAGACAGGGCAGATATCTTTATCAAATTTGCTTAAGCGAGCACCGCAGTTACGACATGATGGCATATTTTACCTCCTTTTTATCTTAGTATTTATGATGAATTTTTTCATTAAAATAATAATTTTATTTTTGTGGTGATTTCTATTATAAAGGAATAATAAAACGCTACTCAACAACAATATAAAATTTTAATAATTTTGTTGATAAGATGTATTCTTTTCTATATAATTAGAAATCGCTGCTAAACTAGTAGCGATATGGCTGGATAGCTCAGCTGGCTAGAGCAATCGGTTCATACCCGGTCGGTCGACGGTTCGAATCCGCCTCCAGCTACCATACGAAAATTACCCATCGCTTGATGGGTTTTATTTTTTGCTTAATCATTTTTATATATGCAAATCGCTTGCTTTAATATTTATTAAGATTATAATTTTTGGCATGCTAAAGAAAATTGGACGCATTTTTAAACCACGTGATATGACAACTGGGAATCTCTTTGTGAAGATTATTCTTTTTGCTATCCCGGCGATGCTCACAACGATCATGCAACTTCTTTACACCACGATTGACTTGACTACTGTCCATTATGGTGATTCAGCGGAATCTATGGGAGCGATTGCTTCTAATACTGCGCTTATCAATTTAATTATTGTGGTTTTTACAGGTGTCTCTCTTGGCGCGAACGTTGTTCTTTCTGAAGCAAAGGGAGCACAAAATCAAGAAAAAGCCAATAAAGTACTACACTCCTCGTTTATTTTCGCTTTAATCACTGGTGTATTTGTTGGTGTATTAGGTTTCTTTATTAGCGATAATTTACTGGAATTAATGGGCACTGAGGCCCACTATTTCGCTAAAGCGGCTTTATATTTGAAAATCTATTTTTGTGGTTTGCCATTCTTAATGGTTTATAACTATGCCGCTCAATTATTAAGAGCACAAGGTGATTCATTATCGCCGTTTTTAGCTTTGCTCATCGCTGGCTTAATTAATGTTGGATTTGACTGTTTATTCGTTTTTCCAATGCGTATGGGTGTAGCAGGTGTGGCCTTAGCCACTATTATCGCTGAAGCGATATCTGCAATTATCTGCACTTTTGTATTAATTAAAGGCAAACACAACTATGTTAGTTTAAAACTAAAAGGACTTGCAATTGATGGACCAGTACTTTTCGAAGTGCTTAAGATTGGTCTTCCAGCCGGTCTACAAGGTTTCTTTTTCTCCTTGCCAAACGTCTTTATTCAATCATCGTTATATACGATTGATCCAGGCAATGTTAACTTAGAAAATGGGGCTACTGCTTCTGGTAATATCGAAGGATATTTCTTTGCCATATGCGATGCGATTGCGGTATCCACGATGACATATATTGCCGCTAATACTGGGGCAAAGAAAAAAGATAACATTAAAAAGACAATCCTTTATGGTTTTATTTGGGGAGCTATATTTTGCTCAATTATTGCTTTAGTAACGCTTATTTTCCATCGACCACTGCTATCGTTATTTGTGGACAATGAAGAATCTATTAAAGCAGGTTATACTCGTCTTAGTTTAATGGGGTATCTATATTTCTTTGATTTTACGATGGCTTTCTCTGCGGCGGTATTACGTGGCATGAAAAGATCAACTTTCCCAATGATTACCACACTAGTGTGCTGCACTGGTTTAAGAATCCTTTTGATTTTAACCGTCTTCCGTAACGTGGAGATGTTCCATACAGTCTTCTGGCTATACGCTTTATTCCCAATTACTTGGGTTCTCGCTACTATCTGTAATGTCATAGCGATATCAATTACTCTTCCAAAGGACTTCAAAAGGATTAATGAATCAATCGCAAAAGCACCATTAGAAGAGCAAGAACAATTATAGAAGAGAAAAACGGTTCTGTTGTGATGGGTACCCAGTTTCCTACACACGCTTCGTTTTTTTATAAAAAAATCATCATTTTGATGTAAAATACATTTATGGCAAAAGGAAGAAGCAATTTAAATTTATTAAAGGCTGCAATGTTGTTATCGACATTTCCTTTTTTAATGGCCACCTCGCCTCTTCCTCCAAGAGAGCCATCAAAAACTAGATATGATGATATTTCATTTGAAGCAACATATGTAGGAATCAATAAACAAGATACAAGATATAAAGAATATGAAATAGATGTCCAAAATATTGGTGAAGAATGTGTTTTCTATTCTCTTTACCAAGAATATGGGACAAATCCATACTTGGATTTAGAAATCAAAAGAAGCGAATATGTTTTTTACGATGAAATGTTAAAGCCGTCTGAACATATGTTGGTGAAGGCTATTTCAGCAGACGAAATCAGCGATTGGTCTATCTATCACTTCTACGCAGAGAAACTCTCGATACTTGATGAGAATGTCACTTTTAGCAACCTCTCATTAGATAAGCCTCGTTATTTAGCAACGGGTGATTGCGTCTATGAACTAAAAGGTGAAATATCTAATGAAAATAACCAATACTATTATGGATATATATTAGACATTTCCTATCTAGGAAAAGAATATAGTATTTATATAAATCCTGAATATGGAATTACGACCGCAAACGAACTAGATTTGAATCAACTAACAATTAAAACCGCGAAGGCATATCGTTCATCATATGAAAGGGCTAACGAAACTAGCGTGAACGTTACTAATCATCTTTTACAATATGGTATCTATTTTGTTTTAGCCATTTTTATCGGTGTACCAGTTGTAATTTTTAGTATTATCACGATAATCAAAGCCTTTAAAAATAAAAAATCCTGACACTTTTGATCATATCAGAATTGTTCTTTTCGCATGTCTAAAAAGAAAACCGCTAATAAGATTTGCCAGATTATATTACCTAATATCAATCCAATATCTTTCTAATGGTTTATTATCTTCCATGACAATGTTTTCAAGAACACCACCATTACTGATAATTGATTTTTTAGAACCAATGTTATCTGAATTACAGCACATTAATACTCTATTGATTCCTAGTTTTTTACATTCTAATAACGCTAAGCGAATCATTTCTGTCGCATAGCCTTTTCTTCTTTCACTAGGTCTAATGCCATCTCCGATATGACCACCATAGTTAAGCAAGTGTTCATTTAGGTAATGTCTTATGTTAACAGCCCCTAATAATCTATTTCTTTCTTCATCTAATAAAAAGAAAACAGAATCAGGAACAAAGCCTTGTGAAGTATCTTTAGTTTCTAAATGTTCTAGATAATAATCAAAGTCGCGGTAATCGTTTTTAAAGATTACCCAAGGTGAGTCATCAGTGTGGTTGACTTGTTGGTCTAATTTCCATTCATCAATCATTTCACCGAGTTGTTTCTCATATTCTTTTGTGAGTTTGATTAATTTGACTTTCATAATAGCCACTATAATAGCACTTTACTAAATAAAGAAAAGAAAAAACACGCATTTCACTGCGTGTATTAATCTAATGGGTCGAAAGCACCATTTTGATACAAAGTTCGTACGCCTCAAAATGCTAAATTCCATAGAACTTACCTTTATAGTATGACACATCGTAGTCAAGTTTTCGTTCTTCTGTGCGGAAATAACCTTCTCCTCTTTTGATTTCGATTGGTCCCGGTTCTATTTTTTCACATTCTCGATAGAAAACATTATTGATATAGAGACCTCCATCGTAATAATACTTAGCTCCTTCTAAATCATAATCAATTAAGAAAGTTCCTGCCTCATATTCATCCATTAGGTTTAATTCTTTAGTGTCTAAATCTAGTACATATAAGAAAGACTTACCTTGGTTACATATACAATAATAGTCTATATAGTTTCCACATTCTTTATTTTTAATGTACTCATAAGTAGCAAAAATGATTTTGTTATCAACCAAGGTGGCTTTCGAGCAAAATGTATTAAAGTTCCTATCTTTTTCGAAAGTACATTTTTCTCCGTTAAAAGTGAGATAAATTGATTTACTATCGAAGTATAAATCAAAAACATCTTCAAAAAATAGATGGGAGTTATCTAGCTTATCATCCCACCAACGATCAAGTTTGACTTTTGGTGTAAGAGTTTGAATGCTGTATTTTCGGTTATAATATAATTCGTTTTCACCATCAATAACGCGAGTATCGGTTTCAATGTTTTCAAATATCAGCCTTGTCTCTTTTGTTTGTGTGTCATAGCAATACATATCGCATTTATCTATACCACTAGTTTTGAGCACATAATAGACTTTTCCTTCAACAACGCACTTGCCCCAAACAAACATATCATCAGGAAGAATTACCGTTTCTTGAAGTTCAAATTTATGATTGTAAATCTTGATCCAATAATTGGTTTGCCCGCCACTATTTCCATCATTAAAGAAATAATAAAAATAATTGTCATCACGAATTAAACCACATGGATTAAGCCACTCCCCATTTCCATCCGTTCGATCGAATAAGTGAGGGGTTTTGTTATCGGATTCATCAAAATAATATAACCAATCACCTTGAACACAATAAATTTTACCATTTGCATCCTCGAAAATATCTGACGTCCGATTAAGAACAGCTGGGCGATGAATATGATATGGAATATAAAAAGAAAGAATCACCAAAAAGATTAACAAAACAATGGCAGAAGCAAATGATGCTGGAGGAGATGCAATAGAAGCCGCAATTATTGGGTCTTTAACTCTATTCTTTGTTATTTTTATCTGTGATTCTTCTGCTGAATTAGCACTTAATGATACAATTGCGGTCCAAAAATATCCTAAAAGAGGAACTAAAATCAAGAAGGACAGACACCATGGTAAGCCTACTGTATAGAACCTTCTTGAAGTCATAGAAATCAAAGGAATGACTACAATGTAGCAAATCACAAAAGTTGACACAAAGGCAGCATCCATCGTTGGCATTAACTCAGTAAAATTAAGTTGCCATATGGTTATTAAAGCTATAGCAAAAATTGTATAAAGGCCAAGATCGCTTCCATACTGCTTAGTTGTTTCTTTTCCTTTAAAAATGAAAAGATTAGCCCAAATTCTAACAAAAGGTACTTTTACAAGATATTTCATATGAACTAATTATAAACTAAACAAGTTCACTGTGTGGCTATTTTATATTTAGTACCTTTCGTTTTTTGACGTTTCCATTCGTTCCAACTTTTTAGGCGAAAATAAAAAATGAAGCCAATAGCGCGACTTTGTTCAGCATTTTTTTTAAAAATTGGCTTAAAATTGAAAAATTCTGACACTTTTTATCGTATCAGAATTGTTCTTCTTACATGGCGGAGAATTAGGGATTCGAACCCTAGCAGGACTTGCATCCTCTATCGGTTTTCAAGACCGACCCCTTCAACCGCTTGGGTAATTCTCCGTATGGTG
>CADCCA010000013.1 GCA_902799855.1 uncultured Erysipelotrichaceae bacterium
TTTGTAGATAGGAATAATTAAATGAAAAAAAGAACAAAACTAACCTTTGCAGGTATTGTAACCGTAGGTGCTGCAATTCTTTTAAGCGGATGTACAGCACCATTTTGTTCAAAAGATGATAAGGCACACATCTTGTATGCTTTTGATTATGGCGTGAGCGATTATTACGAAAAGAAGGATGGCGTTGAATTACCAACAAATGCTGAAAAAGTATGGGATACCAATGACACACTCTATTTCGTATACACCGCACCTACATCAACTTCAAGCGGTTTAGGCAAAACAAACGCTGATGCTGCAAAGAGCTATATCAGTACTCCATCTGATACATATTTTAAAACGATGGATAGATTGGTTCTTGAAACAGCTTTGAAAGCATATAAAGGTGACACCGTTGATTTCGCAACGGTCACTTACAATGATGCTCTTAACGCTTTAGACAAATATGGTTATTTAAAATACGCAGGTGAAGGAGACAACAAACTCTGGAACAACTGGGACGTATTAAACCAAAACCTAAGAGATATGTCTATTGATGGCATTCTTAACAGCAGACTTTTAAATATTGTTGCTGAAAAAGTTTTAGCAGAAAATTTACCAGAAGAAGATTTATCACAAATTATTGCTGTTACGTATACCGATAATTATCCAAATTCGTTTGATTTAGATATTACCGCTGCCAGTGAAAATAATGTCTATTTTTATTCAGCCAGCAGTGTTAATTATCCGAATGATAAAATTGGATTTGATGATTGGTCCTCATACTTAAAACAAATCAATCCAGGTTCTCTTAATGGCACAGTTAATCTTTCTAAAGAAACAATTAGCGAAACTGAAATTGAAACAGAAAAGTATGGAAAATGGGTAGTTAGTACTGATGGCACTAATGAAAAACATATTTCTGGTTACTATTTTGAAAATAACGAATACCACGTTTATCAAAAAGTAGCTGTTATAGAAAATGTTGATCCATTCACAAGTGATGCTAAACAAATCTTTAAATCAAACAAACAAGAAGATGCTTTCGGCTATGCTTTTTATCAAAAAATGAGTGCTGGTATCGTCTTAGACGATTTACCAACTAATGACTGGATCAAACTTTATAAGAAAGATATGAACAGTTTAACTACTAGCTATCGTTCATGTATTGCCATCTCTGAAGATAAGTATGGTTATTACGGCTACGCGAAAGGCGCGCAATACCGTAATGATGACCCAATTCTTGCTGACAACGGTAAAATTGAAGTCACCATTCAAGCAAAAGACTGGGGATATGCATGGAAAAAGGGTTTCTTGGAAGGTTTATTAGTCTTCCCAATTGCCTGGTTAACTGAAGTGCTGGTGTAGTTGGTGGTTTAGCCCAATTACTCGCTATCTTCGCTATTACCTTTATTGTTAGAGCTTTAATGCTTTTGGTCACATTCAAACAAACAAGCAGTAATGCGAAAATGCAAGCTATCCAACCAGAAATCACAAAGATTCAAAACAAATATCCAAACGCCAATAAGAACACATATGAAAAGCAACAAATGGCTGCGGAAATGAATAAGTTATATAAGAAGAACAAGATCAATCCTCTTGGTTCATTACTTGTAATGATTGTTCAATTCCCTGTCTTCATCTGTGTGTGGGGCGCCTTACAAGGATGCGCGAGCTTATCAACTGATGCGTTCTTAAACTTACACTTATCTGATTCAATCAGTGGCGTCTTATTTGGTAGTGGAAACTGGGCAAATGGCAGTGCTATCACAGCCCTTGTCTTATTCTTACTTATGTCTGGTGCCCAAGTTATTGCTATGTTGCTCCCACAATGGATTCAAAAGAAGAAACGTAAACAAGTTGCTTCTTTAGGTAAAAATCCTGCACAAAACGATCAACAAAGTAAGATGAAAATGTTCACTTACATCATGATGGCCATGATTATTTTCATGGGCTTCACATTACCAAGCGCGATGGGCGTGTATTGGTTTGTTGGTGCTTTATTCTCAGTTGTTCAAACATTGGTCTTTGAGAAAATTAATAGCGCCAAAGCTAAAAAGAAAGGTAGATAATTCGATATGAAATCATATACTGGAAAAACAGTTGAAGAAGCATTGCAAAATGCTGCCAGTGAAACTGGTGTTGCTGTTGACGATTTAATTTATATCGTCTCAGACAAAAGAAAAGGTCTTTTTTCTAAAAAGATTGTTGTTGAAGTTTACGATTTAGCGGATGTTATTAGATTTGCTGAAGATTATTTATTAGGTGTTACTGATGCTTTAGAAATCGAAAGTTCAGTCAATACCAAATTAGATGATCAAGTCATCCGTATCACCATTGATTCAACACATAATCCAATTTTAATTGGAAGAAATGGCAAAACATTACAAGCTCTTAATGAACTCGTTAAATTGGCTGTGAGCAATCACTTCCATAAGAGATTCAGAATTTTACTTGATATCAACGGTTATAAAGATAGCAAGTATTCTCGTCTCGTGCGTATGGCTAGAAGATGCGGACACGATGTGCAAAGAACAAAGACAACTTACACATTTGATCCAATGCCAGCGGATGAAAGAAGAGCTATTCACAACGCATTAAATAATATGCCAAACGTTCGCACCGAATCCATCGGTGAGGGCGCCCAAAGACAAGTCCAAATTATTTACGTTGAATAAAAGACACCCTTCGGGTGTTTTTTAGAAATATACCCTTATGTTTGAAACAATAGTCGCTTTAGCAACCGCTCCAATTAAATCTGCTTTAAGCATCGTTAGATTATCAGGCGATGATGTTTTCAATGTGGTAAGCAAATGTTTCACGAAAGATTTAAGAGGAATAAAAGAAAGAACTATTCTTTATGGTTCCATTGTTAATGATGACGAAAAAATCGATGAAGTAGTGCTTTTAGCATATAAAGGCCCTAAATCATTTACAGGTGAAGATTCTGTGGAAATAATATGTCATGGATCCCCGCTTGTTTCTAAGCAAATAATCGAGGCGTGTATTAAAAATGGCGCGAGAATGGCTACAAATGGTGAGTTTTCATCCCGTGCGTATATGCATAATAAAATTGATTTAATCCAAGCTGAAGCAATTAATGATGTTGTAAATGCTACAACCAAGGAAGCCAAGAAATTAAACCTTCTTTCTTTGGATGGAAAGACCAGTGATTTAATTAGACCGATTAAAAATAGAATCGCAGATATCATTTCTTTGATAGAAGTGAATATTGATTATCCTGAGTATGAAGATATTGAAGTTGCCAATAAAGATAAAATCGTTAGTGTCGTCGACGAATTAGTTCCTCAAATCGATTCCTTATTAGCGGATGGTGAAAAAGCCAAAATTATCAACGAAGGTATTAAAGTTGCCCTTGTTGGTAAGCCAAACGTTGGTAAATCTTCATTATTAAATGCTATTTTGGGTGAAGATCGTGCGATTGTTACGGATATAGCGGGCACCACACGTGATGTTGTTGAAGGACACGCCAATATCGATGGTGTTGTTTTGCATCTATTTGATACAGCGGGTATTCGTGATTCAAATGATAAAATTGAATCAATTGGTATCGAAAGATCTAAAAAGACTATCAAGGAAGCAGACATTGTTGTCGTTGTTTTAGATAGTTCAAGAGATTTAGACGATGAAGACAAGCAAATTCTCGAATATACAAAAGAATACAATCCAATTGTTGTTTACAACAAAGATGATGAATCTAAACAAGATGATAAGTTATCAATTTCGGCCTTAAATAGCCAAATTGAGCCACTTATTAAAGCAATTAAAGAAAGAATAGGTATTGATGAAAAAGCCTTCTCTAAACCTGCTTTAAATAACGCTAGACAATTAGGATTACTTAGCAAAGCTAAAGAATCATTATTGGCGGCTAAAAATGACGCGTTAAATGATTTAACAGTAGATTTAATATCTACATCCTTGTTTGATGCTTATACCGCCATTTTGGAAATCTTAGGCGAAGCTAATCAATTAGATTTGTCTAAAGAGATCTTTTCTCGTTTCTGTGTGGGTAAATAATGAAGATTATTGATACACATTGCCATTTAAATGATGAAGCGTTGTATAAGGATTTAGACAACGTTATTTCTCGTGCTTTAAGTGCGGGTGTTGAAAAAATGGTTGTTATAGGCTGGGATAAAGCCAGTTCAGAACTCGCTATTAAAATAGCGGAGCAATATGATTTTATCTATGCTGTTATCGGTTTTCATCCAGAAAACATCTTCGATATTAATGATGATATCTTGTATGAAACTTTAAATTTATATAAGCATCCAAAAGTAGTGGGTATCGGTGAAATTGGATTAGATTATCACTGGACAAAAGAGCCTGAAAAAAGAGAACTCCAAAAACAATATTTCATTAAACAAATTGATTTTGCCAATAAAGTTGGACTACCAATATCAATCCATAGTAGAGAAGCTTTTGCAGATACAGTTGCAATCCTAAAAGAACACAAACCACTTCATGGAGGAGTGATGCATTGCTACTCTGGAAGTGTGGAAAATATAGATGATATAATTAACCTCAATTTGTATATTGGACTAGATGGACCAGTTACGTTTACAAACGCTAAAACTCCTAAAGAAGTTGCAGCGGAAGTTCCACTTGAAAAATTGGTGGTTGAAACAGATTGCCCATACCTATCTCCTCACCCATTAAGAGGAACTGTTAATGAGCCTGCAAATATTTCTTTAATTGTCGATGCAATCGCGGATGCTAGAGGAATGTCTAAAAAACACTTGTTAGATGTCTTATATCAGAACTCTTGTAAGCTATTTAATTTATGAAAATTTATCTAGATGGAATATTAGTGGTTGAAGGAAAAGAAGATGCTTCTTATCTTTCAAATTACATCGCTTCAGAAATTGTTATAGTTAATGGTTTTGAATTATCTAAAAACACAATTGATTATTTAAAAGATAAGAAAGTTATTTTACTTTTAGATCCAGATGAATCCGGCTTAATAATTAGAGAAAAATTAAATAAAGTTTTAGTTAATCCAATTAACGTTGAGATTGATATTTCTAAATGTAATCGCGGCATTAAAAAAGGCGTTGCGGAATGTCAAATTGATGAGGTACTAGCGAAATTGAGCCAATATGTCATCGAAAAAGACATGGGAAATACATCAGATATTAAAATCTCTGACTTATACGAATTAGGTTTAATTAATAATAAGGAATTAAGAGATGAAGTTTGTGAAAAGTTGAATCTTGGGAAGTGCAATGGTAAGCAATTATATAAAAGGTTATTGATTAATAAGATTAGTCTTAATCAGTTATGTGAGATAATGAATAAGTGATATGGAAATTAATCGTTCAAATATTTTTGAAATAGTTAATAAAGCTGACTTAAAACCAGACAAAGATTATGGTCAGAATTTTTTAGTTGAACCGCAGATTTGTGAACGTATAGTTTCTGCCTTAAATATTGAAGAGAATGACACTGTAATTGAAGTTGGTCCTGGTCTAGGATCAATGACTCATTTTTTATCTAATTTTGATAATGAAATAACGGTAGTGGATATCGATAGAAGAATGGTTGATTTCCTCAGTATTGTTTATCAAAATTCAAATGTAAAAATTGTTGAAAATGATATTAGAAAAGTTGATGTTTCTAGCTATACAAAAGTCATTGGAAATCTACCCTACAATATTACAACTGAAACAATACAATTTTTCTTGTTGAATGCTAGCGCTGCAAAAAGAATGGTGTTCATGATTCAAAGCGAAACATTCAATCACTTTTTCGATGTTTCTGGAAAAGAATACGGCCCGACATCTGTGTTAATTCATCTTCTTGGAAATATCGAAAAACTATTTGTGGTCAAAGCCGGTTCTTTCTATCCAGCCCCTAAATGTAACTCTACCGTTTTTGCGATCGATATCGATAATAACAAAAACCGCGATGCTGCTATCGATGCATTCAAGGTTGCTAAACAATTGTTCTTGAACCGCCGTAAGACAATCCAAAATAACCTGACTAATTATTTAAAAAATAAAGACTTAGCCTCTAAAGTTTTAACGGATTTAGGTATTGATCCTTTATCTCGGCCAGAACAATTATCACCTGAAATATATTCAAAGATTTCAGAGCATCTAAAAAATAAATAACAAAGCTTACTTAAAACTTTGTGCGAAATACGTTATCATAATATATGCCTATGAAAAACTTACATATTCGTAGTTTTGCTAAAATCAATATTAGTTTAAACATCACCAAAAAAAGAGAAGACGGTTTTCATGAACTTGATTCAGTCATGCTTCCAATCTCTCTACACGATTCTTTAGTCGTTTCAAAATTAAATGGACCAGATAATTTCGTCACGGTCGATGATTTTTCTATTAGAACTTTTAGCTATAACTTAGCGACACTTTCTATTGATAAATTGCAAAGTGTCTATCATTTTAACGACAAATTTAGAGTCTTAATTCACAAAGTCATTCCTATTCAAGCCGGTCTTGGTGGTGGTTCTAGCAACGCTGCATTCACGATGAAAGCAGTTAATTCAATGCTAAAACTCGGAGCGACTGATGAAGAATTAATCAAGTTAGGAAAAACTTTAGGTTGTGATATTCCATTTTTCATCAAATGCAAACCTGCAAGAGTGCAAGGTGTTGGTGAGATTTTAACTCCTATCACAATCAAAAATAACTACTACGTGCTATTAGTTAAGCCAGAATTAGGCTGCTCAACTAGAGAAGTTTATGCCCTTTCTGACACTATGGATTTAAAAGTTGGAAATATTGAAAATGTTATCAAAGCTTTAGAAGAAGGAAATGATGACTTACTAGCAGAAAATATTTCTAACGCTTTGCAAGAACCCGCTATTGAATTAGTGCCTGTCATTCAATCCATCATCAATGAATTGCATGAAAATGGTTTGAAAATGGTGCAAGTAACTGGTTCAGGTTCTGCAGTATTTGCTCTAAGCACGAACAAAAAACAATTAAAAGAAGTATTTAAAAAGCTAGACGATAGATATGAAGTCGAACTAGCAAAAGTCATAAAGTAAAGGAGATTATTATGGACAAATATGTCGTAGTCTTAGCGGCCGGTAAAGGTACCGGTATGAATTCTCGTGATCCTGAGCATTCAAAGGTTTCCTATCCAATCTTAGGCAAACCAATCATTAACTATGTTATTGATGCAGTTAAACCATTAGATCCAAAACAAATTGTCACTGTTGTTGGTTTCGGTGGTGAATTAACTGCTAAACTCGTTGAAAAAGAATCAGATGTCGTTTGGCAAAAGAGGTTATTAGGTACTGGTCACGCTGTTTTACAAGCAAAACCATTCTTGGAAGGAAAACCAGGTCAAACATTAGTTATCTATGGTGATACACCATTAGTAGAAACTGAAACATTACGTCAAATCTTCCACATTCATGAAAAGAATAGATATGACATGACTGTCGTTTCTGCAGTTTTAGAAAATCCAAAAGGATATGGCCGTATCTTACGTGAAGATAAATCAAATCGTATTTTAGCGATTAGAGAAGAAAGTGACTGCACATTCAGTGAATATGAAATTAACGAAGTTAACACTGGTATCTGTATCATTGATAACGAATTATTATTCAAATACATTGAAAGATTATCAGTAGATAATAACAGACACTTATTCTACTTATCTGAATTAGTCCAATTATTCATCCAAGATAATTATCATGTTGGTGTTTTTGTTGCTGAAGAAATGAAAGAAGTTTACAGCATTAACAATCGTGTCCAATTAGCGTATGCGACAAAGATTATGCGTAAACGTATCAACAATAGATTGATGCTTTCTGGTGTGTCTATGGACCACAGTGGTTCCACATACATTTCACCAGATGTTAAGATTGGCCAAGACACAATCATTCGCCCAAATACCACGATTCTTGGTAATTCAGTAATTGGCGAAGCTTGTATTATCGGTCCAAACGTTGTTTTAGATAATGTTGAAGTGGGTAATGATAGTGAAATCTTATTCTCCTGCCTCAGCAATGAAAAGGTTGAAAGCAATACACGTGTCGGTCCTTTTGTGGATAGACAAGGTAAATAATTATGCAAATCGTTGAGAGTTTTGGCAAAAACATTTTCGTCGGAGATCAAATGATTGGTTATATCGACCGTGAAGGTATTTTCATTAATAGACACAAATTTGCGGATGTTACTCCGGATGGTGTTATTTCATACAATCAACAAAAAATCGGTTATGTAGATGAAGATGGTTACATCATCGTCAAAGGAAAAGAAGTTGGCTATATCGATACAGATAATAATTTTGTGTTCTATAGCATTAGCAGCTTCAAGTAATATTTATGATTGCAATTGGTATTGATATTGGTGGTACTTCAATTAAAGGTGCGGCTGTAGATTCTAACGGTAGAGTCTATGAAACGTTTTCCATGCCTTTTGTTAAAGGAGAACCAGGTGAAATTACAGTTAAAAAATTAGCGAGCATCGTTAAAGAATACGTTGCTAGTTTTGATTTAGAAAAAAAGATAGTGGGTATAGGTATTGGTTGCCCAGGTACATTGGATATTAAAAATGGTGTCGTAAATTATTCAAATAATTTAGGTTGGAATAATTTGCCACTTGTTGATATTATGCACGAACAACTACCATATCCGATTCGTTTAACAAACGACGCTAATGCGGCATCATTAGGTGAAGCAAAATTTGGCGCAGGTAAATCCTATGAAACCATCATTATGCTTACCTTAGGCACTGGTGTCGGTGGTGGCATCATCATTGATGGTAAATTATTCGAAGGAAACGAAGGCAAAGGTGGAGAACTAGGCCACACTGTTATTGTTGTGGATGGTGAACAATGCACCTGTGGTAGAAAAGGATGCTTAGAAGCTTATGCTTCTGCTACTGCATTAATTAGAGATGCAAAGAAAGCCATGCGTTTAAACAAGAAATCTTTAATGTGGAAGATATCACCTGATATTGATTTAGTGGGTGGTAAAGTTCCTTTTGAAGCCGCTAAGCAAGGTGATCCAACCGCTATAGCGGTAATTGATAATTACGTCAAATATTTAGGTGAAGGTATTTTGAATTTCTGTAATATCTTTAGACCTAATGTTATTGTTCTTTCTGGTGGCTTAGCTAACGCCGGAGCATTTTTGTTTGATAAAGTTAACAAATATGTTGAAGAACGTTATTACGGATACAAATCAACGCCAGCTGTGAAAATTGTGCCTGCTCAATTAGGTTATGATTCAGGCAAGATTGGTGCAGCAGCATTGTTTTTTGAATAAAAGGAGATAATTATGCAACTAGTTATTATGGCCGCCGGCATGGGAAGCCGTTTTGGTGGCCTCAAACAAATGGAACCAATGGATGACGCTAATAATTTTTTATTAGACTATTCTATCTATGATGCAAAACGTGCTGGATTTAGCAGTGTCGTCTTCATCATCAAGAAAGATTTCTATGAAGCTTTTAGAGATACCATTGGTAAAAGAGCGGAAAAGATTATTAAAGTGGAATATGCTTTCCAAGATTTAAACGATCTTCCAGAAGGCTTCAAATGTCCAGAAGGCAGAGAAAAACCATGGGGTACTGCTCACGCAATTTATGCGGCACGTGACTTAATTAAGGAAGATTTTATCGTTATTAACGGTGATGATTTCTATGGTAAAGAAACATATGAAGTCGCTTATAAATATTTGAATTCATTACCAGAAAATAGCAAAGGCAAATATGCGATTGTGGCTTTTGAAGCCAAAAACACCATGACTGAAAATGGTGCGGTTAAAAGAGGCGTTGCTTTCGAAGATAAGAATGGCAATTTAGAAAAATTAATTGAATCCAGCATTTATAAAGAAGGCGATATGATTGCCTGCGAACCATTAGACGGCACTCCAAAATTCATGGTTAAACCATCTCAATTAGTTTCTATGAACTTATTCTGCTTCAACAAGGATCTTATTCCAGCATTAAGAGAAAAATTCCCTGTCTGGTTAAAAGAAAATATCAATGTTCCAAAATCAGAATTCTTAATTCCAACCGTTGTTGATGAATTGGTTCACGAAAATAAGGCAACCGTGCGTTTATTATCCACTCCATCAGTGTGGTTTGGCGTGACCTATAAAGAAGACAAACCAGGTGTTGTTAAAGCCCTTAAAGATTTAGTAGATCAAGGTGTTTACAAAAAAGGCCTCTATTAATTTTGAAAAAATAATATTTTTTACTTTATAAAAGTTCCTTTCCTCACTATGATTATGGAGTAGGAACTTTTTTATTTATTTTAAAAAGTCCTACTTGAATAGATTTTCGTTCAACCAAGCTGGAGGTAGAAATGAAAACACTAATCATACTTTCTGCTATGCCTGGAAGTGGTAAATCCACCTGGGCCAAAAGATACAAAGAAGAGCATCCACATACTTTTATTGTCTCTAGCGATGAAATCCGTTATGAAATCACCGGAACATCGCAAGACTTTTCTCGACAAAACGAAGTATGGGAGCTTTTTTCTTTGCGCATTCATGAATACGCTAAAAAATATGATGATGTGACAGTCATTCTTGATGCCTTAAATGATTTGAATTGTTTAAGAGAAAAATACGTCAAAGAAAATCCAGAATTTGATCGATATGAACTTGTGCTTTTCCCAAGAACAGAGGAGCAAATTATGTTCTATAACAAGCAAAGAGTCGAAACTTCTATTGTTCCAGATGATCAATTAGAAAAACTGATTAAAAAATGGGAAGAGCCATCACCTGAGGTACTAACTTTGTTTAATAAAGTACATGAAATTCATTGGTAAGGAGAAACATTTATGAGTGGCAACGTCAGAGACCCAAACATGAAACGCATTAACTCAAGGGAATTAGCTGATGCGTTCATCGAACAACAAATTAAAGAAATTAAAGAGCAAGTCGGAGACAAGAAAGTCTTATTAGCTCTTTCGGGAGGCGTTGACTCATCGGTGTGTGCAGCACTTTTAATTAGAGCAATCGGCGATAGATTAACATGTGTGCACGTCAATCATGGTTTGCTTAGAAAAGGTGAAAGTGAACAAGTTATTAGAGTATTCAAAGAACAACTTGGTGCGAACTTAATTTACGTTGATGCAGTTGATGAATTCTTAGATGCATTAGCGGGTGTTAATGACCCAGAACAAAAAAGAAAAATCATCGGCAAAATCTTCATTGATGTTTTCAAAAGAGAAGCTAAGAAACTTGAAGGCATTTCCTTCTTGGGTCAAGGCACAATCTATCCAGATATCTTAGAATCTAATGGCATTAAAGCTCACCATAACGTTGGTGGTCTTCCAGCGGAATTAGGTTTTGAACTCGTTGAACCAGTCAAATTGTTATATAAAGACGAAGTCAGACAAGTCGGTGAAGCCTTGGGCTTACCACATAGTATGGTTTATCGTCAACCATTCCCAGGTCCAGGCTTAGGTGTGAGATGTGTTGGTGCGATTACACGCGATAGACTAGAAGCCGTTAGAGAAAGTGACGCTATCTTAAGAGAAGAATTTGCTAATGCTGGTTTAGACCAAAAAGTATGGCAATACTTCACCATTGTTCCTCCAATTCAATCAACTGGCATCAAAGATGGTAAAAGAACATTTGAATGGCCAGTAGTGATCCGTGCGATTAACAGTGTTGACGCTGTTACCGCAACCATTGAAGAGATACCTTATGCCCTTCTTAATAAAATTAGAGATAGAATTTTAAGTGAAGTTAAAGGCGTAAATCGTGTATTATATGATTTAAGTAATAAACCAGTAGCCACTATTGAGTGGGAATAGGAGATTAGACTATGCGAGAAGATCGTGAAATTGTTTTATCCGAACAAGATATTCAAGACATTTGTAATGATATTGGTAAAAAACTTTCCAAGGACTTAGAAAACGAAGAAAGAACTCCTTTATTTTTGGGTGTCATGAAAGGTGCTTTAAATTTCATGTTTGACTTAATCAAGCGCATTGATAGACCAATTTTCACCGATTTCATTCAAATCTCTTCCTACGCAGGAGTGCAATCCACAGGCAAAATCAACTTAAAGAAAGATTTTGATATGGATATTAAAGACCGTACAGTAGTCGTGGTGGAAGATGTTGTTGATACTGGTATTTCTATGAAATATCTTATCGATCATTTAAAAGAAAACTACCAACCAAAGAGAATCATTATTTGTGCGATGTTTGATAAAGAATACGCTAGATGTGAAGACATCAAAATTGACTATGTCGGCAAAGTATTAAAAGAAAACTGCTTCTTGGTGGGCTATGGTTTAGACTATAACGAACTCGAAAGAAACGTTCCTTATGTTTATATCGCCAAACCAGAAGATATCGATAGATGGAATGAGGAGATTCAAAAATAATGAAAACACTAGAACAACGTATTATTGAAGATGGCATTGTCATCAACAACGATATTCTTAAAGTTGATTCTTTTATAAACCACCAAATTGATGTGTCCTTAGTCAGAGATATCGCCAAACATATCACCAGAGCATATGCCGGTTTTGGTGTGAATAAGATTTTAACCATTGAAACAAGTGGTATTGCCTTTGCTTACGCTGTCGCGGAAGAAATGGGAAATCTCCCATTAGTTTTCGCTAAAAAGAGCAAATCCGCAACAGTGGGAAACGATGTTTATACTGGTGAAGTAAAATCCTTCACTCGTAACACCGTTTCAAAGATTACAGTGGCTAATAAATATTTAAAACCAAGCGACACGGTATTGATTGTCGATGACTTTTTAGCTGAAGGTAATGCTTCCTTGGGTTTAATTGATTTATGTAATCAAGCCGGAGCGAAAGTAGTGGGTGTTGCTGTCGCTATTGAAAAAGGTTTCCAAGGTGGAAGAAATAGATTAGAAGCCTTAGGCCTTAAAGTATATAGTGCCGCGGATGTAAAAGCATTCGTTGATAATAAACCAGTATTCTAATATGAAGAAGTTTTTCAAGACACTTTTCTTAGGGATATTAGCGGGTCTTGCCATTGGGCTTGGATCATTTTTGTTTCTTCTTTTGAAATTTTTAATCCCAGGACAAGGTGGTGCAATGTTTGCATCAATGATGTTTTCCGTCGGTTTAATCCTCGTTTGTGTCTTTGGCTTGAATCTATATACCGGTAAAATCGGTGTTTTTCTCGACGATAGAGAGAAAATTAAAGAAAACAGTATAAACTTACCAATCATTCTTTTAGGCAACGCTATCGGGGCGTTTGCTATGGGGGCAATATTCCATTTCATCTTTATGGGATGGGGAGATTTTATAAATAGCTTCGGTGGTGAACATAGCATCACCATTGCTAAATGCAGATCAGATACAGTCTTTATGCAAGGCATCTTGTGCGGTGCGCTAGTGTATATTGCAGTTTATTGCTATAAGAACTTTGAAAACTGGGCAATGAAAATCATTGGTATAGTTGTTTCGGTAACATTATTCGTTTTCTGTGGTTTTCAACACTGTATTGCTAATATGTTTTATTTCGCCTTTGAATTTAAATGGGGCATTGAAGTGCTTTGGAACCTATTAATCGTTATATTAACTAATAGCATTGGTGCTTTACTTGTTAGATGTCTCGTTCATCTAGCGGCTATCATAAAGAACAGCAATAAGAAAGAACAACAATAGAAAGAACCGCCCACGTGAGGCGGTTTTCTTATCGATCTTCTCTGAAATACGTGAGACCCAAAGCCGATGGTGGCTGCGTTTCTTTTCTGTTGAACAACGATGTAATAACCAAAACCATAATGGTAACCACGTATGGTGTTAATTTGATCAATTCTTTATCAGCGAAGCTTAAACCATCTAGATAACTTGGCATGATATATAACGCACCAAAGATAAATGAACCAAAGATACTAATTGATGGATTCCACATACTGAAGATAACTAGAGCAACCGCCATCCATCCAGAACGGTCAATAGTGTATTCAACAGAGCCACCCAAGTAGTCCATGATATAGAACAACCCGCCTAAGGAGGCAATGGCTCCACCAATCATTGTGGCGATATAACGATATTTGCTAACGCTTAAGCCAGCAGCATCTGCGGTTGCAGGATTTTCGCCGATTGATCTAAGTGATAAGCCAACATTTGTTTTCTTAATAACAATAGTGGCGACAATCGCTAAGATGATGGCTAAATACACTAAGAAACCATGTCCTAAGAATATTTGCCCAAACCACCCAGAACCATTAACCATTACATCAGGGAATAATTTGTAGAAATAGACACTAGCGTATGTGAACCCAGCGCCTCTAGGTATTCTTGCAAGGATAAAAGCGTTCAAACCGACACCAAATGTTGTAAGAGTTAAACCAACAACGTTTTGGTTGCATCTTAAGGTAACGGTTAAGAATGAGAAGAATAAACCACCTAATGCACCAAAAATAAGTGTCATTATCAGTGGGAATAGAACACATAAGAATGGATTGATTAAATCAACGTCATTACCAATTGTTAATAAATATAAACGTTCACCAAGAACTGCGCCGATGCCACCCAAGCACATAATACCAGGGGTACCCATATTTAAGTGGCCGCTCTTTTCGGTAATGATTTCGCCGGTAGAACCAAAGAGGAAAATAGCTGAGAATCTAATCGCGTTTCTAATAAAAGTTACAAACATAATTATTCCTCCTTACTTTCTACATCTTCCGTTTCGGGAGACTTTTTCTTTTTGAATATCTTCTTGAAGAAATTACCAATAGCAGTAAATATCTTCATAAAGAAATCGCCAACTTTCTTAAAGAAAGCTTTGGCTTCTGCTGAGAAATTAATTTTATATTTTAAGAAGAATTCGCTAGCGATAAACACAAAGAAGAAGACACCGATTAAAACCTTTGAATAAGCATTACCGAATCTGTAGATGTCACCAGTATAGTTACCACCTAATGTGATAAAAGCAACTAAGAAAGCGGTAAAGATCATTTCAAATGGATTAAAGTGACCTAACCATGCCACCAAAATACCGGTAAAGCCACGGCCTGCTACTAAATCTGCATTTAATGTATGGCTTGTGCCGTTAACTAATAAGAAACCAGCAACACCACATATCGCACCAGATAAGATTAATGTTCTAATGATGGTCTTTTTAACGTTAATGCCGACATATCTTGCGGTATTTTGTGATTCACCAACAACAGTTAATTCATAGCCGTGTTTAGAGAACTTTAAATATACAAATATGAACACCGTGATACCAATAACGATGAAAATATTGAGTAAATAATCTTGTCCGAAGAGTTTTGGTAACCAGCCTTCATGGGTATTTAAATTAATAACACCAAGAACCGCGCTGCCATTTGGTACCCACACGAAGACGAAGTAGGCAATTAATCCGGCTGCGAGGTAATTCATCATTAAAGTGAATAATGTTTCATTGGTATTAAAGAACGCTTTAAATATCGCAGGAATAACAGCCCAAACAATTGAGAACAATAACGAAAAAGCTAAACATGTGAAGATTAATAAAACATTTGGCATATATCCTGCCATAAATTTCATACAGATTGTTGCGCCTAAAGCGCCTGCTAAAACTTGACCTTCTGCGCCAATATTCCAGAATCTCATCTTAAAGGCTGGAACTAATGCAAGAGCAATTAATAATAAAATTGCTGTATCTTGGAATAATCTTAAGACTTGTAACCAGTTGCTAAATGTACCGGTTCCTAAGTATCTAAAGAAACCGACAAAAGCATTTTTACCAGGAACCATGGCAGCGGTGATAATTGCGCAAATCAAAAGAGCAACGATAACAGATATTAATTTACTTAGCCAATAATGCCAGGTTTTTGGATCCGGTAATCTTGTAATGTGAATCAAGGGGTCTCTTTTTACGTTATTCTTCTTCGTTTTCGTTAACATCGTAAACAACCTCCTGTTTCTCTATAGATTTTGTCATTAATAAACCGATTTCTTCCTTTGTGGTTGTTCTGGCATCGACAATGCCTGCAACTTTACCACCAGAAAGAACGAGGATTCTATCGCTTAAAGCAAGAAGAACATCTAAGTCTTCACCAACGAAAATAACAGCGGTTCCGTTCTCTTTTTGCTTGTTTAATAAATCGTAAATAGTGTAGGAGGACTTAATATCAAGACCTCTAACTGGATAAGCAACCATTAAAACTTTTGGAGAAGAAGATATTTCTCTACCAACAAGTAACTTTTGGATATTACCACCAGAAAGATTTCTCACTGGTGTTTTTAAGTTAGGAGTCACAACTTCTAACTCATCAACGATTTCTTCTGCTAAGTGCTGTGGTTTCTTTCTATTTAAGAAGATAGAATGACCTTTTCTAAAACTTCTTAGCATCATGTTATCGATGATGTCCATGTTTCCAACTAAGCCCATACCTAGTCTATCTTCAGGAACGAAAGATAATTTGATGCCTAAATTTCTAATCTCAATTGGTTTTTTATTTCTTAGATCAATAATTTCATCTTCGTAGAACACGATTTTTTCGTTATTGACCATTTCTTTAATTTTCTTATTGCTGACATGTCTTAAATCGAGTTTTTCTTTGCTATCAGCGTCATAGAAAGCACCTTCTTCAGCGAGGGCTCTAATTTGTTTAATGTTTTTGTGAAAGAATGTCACGGGTCTATTCTTTTTGGGATTGTGGAAGACGATATCGCCTCCATCAATTCTGATTAAGCCCGCAATAGAATCGAGTAATTCTTTTTGACCATTACCAGCAATACCAGCAATACCTAAAATCTCTCCGCCTCTTGCGACGAAACTTATGTTTTCTAACTTTTTAACGTTTTCTCTATTTGTGTAAGATAAGTTATTCACAAACAGTCTGTTATGTGGATTCTTAACTTCTGGGCGGTTGATATTAAGTTCAATTTTTCTACCAACCATCATTTCAGTTAATTCTTTTTCGTTTGTTTCTTTAGTGACCACGCTTCCAGCGTATTCGCCTTTTCTTAAAACAGAAACACGATCAGATATCTCTAAAACTTCATTGAGTTTATGAGTAATGATAATGATGGATTTGCCTTGAGCGGACATGTTTCTCAAGACATTGAATAATTTTTTGGTTTCTTGTGGTGTCAGAACCGCAGTTGGTTCATCGAGAATTAAAATATCGACACCCTTATAAAGAGCTTTAACAATTTCTAAAGTCTGCTTTTCACTAACAGACATTTCATAAACCTTTTTATCAGGGTCCACTTCAAAACCGTATTTCTTACAGATCTTAATAATTCTACGTTTCGCTTCCTCAAGATTATAAGATTTGGAATCTTTGATTCTCTTGTTATATTTTTTGAGTTCCTCTTTAGTAGGTTCTCTACCTTCTTCTTTAATCTTTGCAAGCTTAGCGTCTTCTTTTTCCCTAGTGGCGTCTTCTTGTTTTTTGTAATCTTCTTTTGTTAAACCTAAAATCACATTTTCTTTCGCTGTGAAAATATCCACCAATTTGAAGTGCTGGTGAATCATGCCAATGTGATAGTTATAAGCGTCGGCCGGAGAATGAATTGAAGCTTCTTCTCCATTAACAAAAATTTGGCCTTCATCAGGATAATAAATGCCAACCGCGGTATTCATTAATGATGTTTTGCCAGATCCGTTTTCGCCTAAAACTGCTAAAATTTCTCCCTTTCTAAGTTCGAGAGAAACATTTTTGTTAGCAACTTTGTGACCAAAAGCTTTGCTAATGTTAACAAACTGTAATGCGATTTGGTTTTCCATAAAAATAAGGGGGTTTGGCCGTAATTAAACAGCCAAACCCATTATTTCTTTTTCTAATTAGAATCTTGTGTCTAATAAGTTGATGCCATCGATTTGGATATCGAAGTATGGAGCAGAACGGAATTTGGATTCTTGGAATTCACCGTTTGCAACGACTTCTGTATCTGGGGTGTAGGCTGGATCGCTATCGACATCAGCCATATAGGATGTTAAGTGACCATTAGCATCGACTGTAGCAGCGGTATTAACACCGAAGTCACCTTCAGCACCTGATGGTGGAACAACAGTGACTGTGAATTTGCTTGTGTCAAAGACTTTTAATGAACCGTTGGCGAGTTGTTTTTTAACGTTGTTGACGTATTCAGCTGTTTCGGCAGTGGAGGCTTTCTTACCTAAATCAGAGATTAAGACAGAACCATCTGCTCTTGTACCGGTTGTATCGGCGGCCATGGCTTCGCCACCCGCGACGGATTCAACCATCTTGACATAGTATGGAGCCCAGTTAATTCTGGAGTTAACTAAGTATGTCTTTGGAGCGCTTTCTTCGGTGGAACCATTGTAGGAAACGTTTGGAATACCATTTTGTTCACAAGCTGTTGGAGCACCTAAAGAGTCAGCGTGTTGAGAAATAAGGACAGCGCCTTTTTCTTTTAATTTAATAGCACCGTTCTTTTCAGCGGTTTCATCGTACCAGGAACCAGTGAATGTGACGTCCATTGTGACATCTTCAACGACGGATTTAACGCCTAAATACCATGATGTATAACCGGAAATAACTTCGGCATATGTGAAAGCACCAATGTAGCCAACTTTAGAGGCAACTTTTGGATCTTTTTCTTTCATGTCTTTTAATTTAAGACCAGCAACAACGCCAGCTAAATAACGGCCTTCATAAATGGAAGCAAAACCATTGTGGTAGTTGCTTAATTTTTCTGTATGGGCTTTTGTGCCAGTAGCGTGATGGAATTGAACGCTTGGGAATTCTCTGGCGGCTTGGATCATATAGTCTTCATGGCCAAAGGAATCGGCGAAAATGACGTTACAGCCAGCGTTGACCATTTCGGAAGCGGTTTGATAGCAGGTGCTATCTTCGCCAATACCAGTTCTAACTAAGACTTGGTCTTCTCTTAGTCCTAATGCAACTCTCGCTTCTTCCATAGAATCGATGAAGTTTTTGTCGTATGTTGAGTTTGTGTCGTGTAAACAAATAAGACCGACTTTAACTTTTGAATAGTCTAAATCTTTGTTTACTTGGAGTTCATAGGTATCACCAGTTTTAATGTCGTAGGATACGCTACCGCCATTTGCTGCACAAGCGGCGAGAGCACCAACTGCGATCAAGGAAAGTAATGATAATTTAATAGCTGTTTTCATTATGTACCTCCTAATTAATTAATAAAAAACGGCCTTCGTAATGAAAGCCTCTTCTACAAAATACAAAAAACAATCGCATCGGATTTTTTGTATGGTTCGTAGTACCACATTATACGGTGTGGTGTAGAGACTTCCCTCCAATTAGGGAATTATACGAAGTCAAAGGACACGTCCCTTGACGCCTTTATTATGGTTCATTAAATATCAAAAGTAAACACCAAAAAATGCGATCTTATCAATGATAAAATGAAAAAAGTCGCGTGTTATATTTAATCAAGGATTTACACGCGACAAAAGTTTTCAAATTTTTTATTTTGTTACTAATAAGCTTCGACTGGAACGATAGAAATTACTGGGTATTTTTCGAGTACTTTTCTACCTTTGAGAGGAGTTAATTCGATATAGAACATGACACCTGCGACAGTGGCTCCACTTCTTTCAACAAGTTCACATAATGCTTTAGCGGATCCGCCTGTTGCTAATAAGTCGTCAACCACTAAAACTTTATCTCCTGGTTTGATGGAATCTTCTGAAACGATAAGAGTGGCGGTGCCGTATTCCAAATTGTATGAAACACAGTTACCTGGTCTTGGAAGTTTGCCAGGTTTTCTAGCGATAACCACACCCTTTTGAGTTAACAACCCAAGAGTTGGTCCAAATAAGAAACCTCTTGCTTCTGGACAAACGATTTTATCGAATTGAATATTGCTCTCTTTTAATTCGTCTACCATCACTTCGAATACTTTTTTTAAGTATTCAGGATTTTCAAATACTGGAGTAATATCCTTAAAAATGATTCCTGGTTTTGGAAATCCAGGCACGTCTCTAATATAATTTTCCGCTTGGGCAATAACTTCTTGTTTTTTAGTCATGGTATGTACCTCTCAACACGTATCATTGTATAGCAAAGAAGTGGGGCTATAAATATTTTTTTGTGGTCATTTTTTTCGTCCTGTTGTGACAATTTTGCGATTAAGTTACATCTTTGAAAATTTCTTGAAAAAATGTTTTGCAATATCGTGTGTATGTGGTAATCTTTTAGGCAAAGAATTGCGTATGGAATTGAGATGTAAGAGAACCGAAAATCCCCACTCACTAGGGGGTTTCTTCCCTCTCTTCACCGGTTCTGTCGCTATTCATTATTGTTAATTGGCCCGCTTGTTGTCGGGTCTTTTTTTTGCTCGAAAGGAGAAACGTTATGGCAAAAAACAATCTAGTCTACGATGTCGAAGATAAGCCAGGTTGGGGAAAAACTATCGTCTTCGCATTGCAACAACTCTTAGCCATTATGGCTGCTACTATTGCTGTTCCAATGATTGTCGGCAATGGTATGAGCACATCCGCTGCTTTGTTCGGCGCTGGTGTTGGTACAATCGTTTATTTACTTTTCACAAAATCTAAATCACCTGTCTTCTTGGGAAGCTCCTTCGCTTTCTTAGGAAGTATGTTCGCTGCCTTTGATGGTGCGATCGGTTATGGAACACTCGGTTTCCTCGGTCTTATCATTGGTGCGATTTTTGCTGGTTTAGTTTATGTCATCCTTGCTTTAATTTGTAAAAAATTCGGTACAGGCTGGATTTCAAAACTCATGCCTGCCGTTGTTATTGGTCCAACAGTCGCAATCATCGGCTTAAGCTTATCAGTTAACGCCGTTGGTAATGTCTTTGGTTATAGTGACGCCAAAGTCTTCGTTGCTACAGAAGGCGAAATCAACTTACACGTCTTTATGTGCATCCTTGTTGGCCTTGTCACATTATTCACAGTTATCATTACATCGGTCTTCAGCAAACCAAAGGGTTTCTTAAGATTAATCCCATTCGTCGTCGGTATCGGTGTTGGTTACCTCTTCGCCTTAGGTTTAACAGGTATTGGTTACGCCGTTGGTGATAAAGGTGATTTCTTAAAAATTATTGATTTCGATGTCTTTAAAAATGCCGGCTGGGACAAATTCGTTGGTGGCTGGTGCCCAGAATTCACATTCATCAAAGGCTTTGAAACATTCAAAGATTCCGGTAACTTCGCTAACTTTGGTCCATATTTAGGCACTCTTGCTGTTGCTTATGTTCCAGTCGCATTCGTCGTCTTTGCTGAACACATTGCTGACCACAAGAACTTAAGTTCTATCATTGGTCGTGACTTATTAGAAGAACCAGGCTTACACAGAACGCTCCTTGGTGATGGCGTTGGTTCAATGGCCGGTGCCTTCTTCGGTGGTGCATGTAACACAACATATGGTGAATCCGTTGGTTGTGTTGCTATCTCTGGCAATGCTTCCATTAGAACAATCTGGACAACTGCTGCTATGGCTATTGTCCTCAGCTTCTTCTTACCATTCTCATCATTACTCGCTTCCATCCCAACTCCAGTTATGGGTGGTGTTTGTATCGCCTTATATGGCTTCATCGCTGTCTCTGGCTTAAAGATGATTCAAAAAGTCGACCTCAACGAAAACAGAAACTTATTCGTTGTTTCCGTTATCTTAATCGCTGGTGTTGGCGGCTTCTCCATGAAGTTCGTCTTACCAAATGATGCTGGTGTTATCACATTAACAGAAGTCGCATGTGCTTTAATTCTTGGTATAATTACTAATGTAGTAGTAAATTTAGGCAAGAAAAATAAAGAACTTCCTGAAAATGCTGCTGCCGAAGAACCAGCTGAACAACCAAAAGAGGAATAATTAATGGCTTACAAAGAATTTAAAAACGTAACCATCCTTGACCACCCTCTTATCGCCCACAAGATCACAA
>CADCCA010000014.1 GCA_902799855.1 uncultured Erysipelotrichaceae bacterium
AACAGAAAAGGATGTCCATAATCCAATTCTTCAGACTAACATCATTCGTAAAAACCCTTTATATCATCATTGCTATGAAGTATATAAATTCATCGAAAGATATGAACATTTAGGTGTTCACTACAAAGTTGATGAACAATATAGTGTTTTTACCGAACAAGAATTAGCAGAAATCAATAACACCTTATTCGCTAACTACATCACCTTAAAAGGTAAAGATAGATCACAAGTTTCCAAAGGAAGTGTTAAAGTCTATAAACCAAAAATCCTCACTTCACCTGATGATGAAGCTTTTATCTATGGCCCTTTATATGCTGGTCCTATTGAATTCTTAAGAACCGATAAACCATATCAAGACTATTTAAATAGCAAGGTCAGAAAAGACTTACCACTTCACCCAACCAAAAGAGAAAAAGAATACTACGAAGAAGAGTACAAAGTTAAAGCGGAGAACAAAGAAGATCTCAAGCAAAAAGAAGCACTCATTAAACGTAAAAATAAAGAAATCGCTGCCTTCAATAAGGCTGCCGCTAAAATTGATCAAGAAAGAGAAGAAGCAAGACTTGCTCTTCTTGAACAAGAAAAACAAATCATCAAGAAAGAAGAAGATGATTTACTCAATGCTGCAAGAAACGAAATTATTGCGGCCTCTTTGTTAGAGCAAGAAAAAGTCGACAAGCAAGTGATGCAAGATGAAATCAACGCTGTCAAAGTGGTGGAAGAATCTCATCCATATCAAAAGCCTGTCACATACGATGAAGCTTGCTTACAAATTTGGCCACAATTAAAACATAAACCAAAGAAAAAGGATAAAGCGAAGGTTGAGAAGGAACCTCTCGTTAATCAATCAATAGCCAGTGAGCCGGTACTCCCACCAACAACTAACAACCCGGCTCCGGCTATTGAGTCTAAGCCAACTCAAGAGCAACCACAAGTCGTGGAATACTCTCACCCATATCAAGAACCTGTGACATACGATGAAGCAGCCCTTCAAATCTGGCCACAGATGGCTAATGCACCAGAACAACGCGTTCCTTCTAAAGAAGAAGAACCTATCATGGTCCAAGAAGCACCAGTTAAACCAGCACCTAAAGCAAAACCTGCTAAGAAAGTCGCGGTTAAACCTGCTCCTCAACCAGTGGAAGTTAAAGAATATTCACATCCACATCAAGATCCAGTGACCTATGAAGAAGCCGCATTACAAATCTGGCCACAGATGGCTAATGCTCCAGCTTATAGAGTACCTTCTGAAAACGAAGAAGCTGAACCAGTAGTTGAACAAGTTCCAGTCGCAGAAGAATCTCCAGCCGCGACAGAACAACCACATGTGGTTGAATATTCTCACCCACATCAAGAACCTGTTACTTACGATGAAGCAGCCTTAGAGATTTGGCTACAAATCGCTAACGCGCCATCTTTAAGAGTGGCTCTAGAGGAAGAAAAAGAACCTGCTCCAGTTGCTAAAGCTAAACCAGTTAAGAAAGCTCCTGCTAAAAAAGCACCAGCTGAGAAACAACCTGCTAAAGCAAAGCCAGTGGAACAAGTTAAAGAAGAACAACCTGAACCAGTCAAAGGGCAACCAAAGAAAGCTCTTAAAAAGATTGTGGCTAAACCAGTTCCAGCACCTCAACCAGTTAAGGAAGAACCAGTCGTTGAACAACCAGTTCAACCAGCGCCAGTTGAAGAACCTGCTAAGGAACAAAAAGTTGAGGCTGCACCAAAACAAAAGGCAGCGCCAAAACAAGTTAAAAAGGCTCCAGTTTTACAAACTAAGAAGCCAAATAAGCCAGCGCCTAAAAAACCAGCAGCGCCAAAGAAACCTGCTGAACCAGCGCCAGTTAAACTTGAAAAGCCAGTGGAAAAGATTCCTGGTAAATTCATTGTGAAATTAATAGGTGGTTATTACGTCAATGATAAGAAACTATCTATTTATAAAGAAGACGCCCACATCTTTGATGACTTCAATGAAGCAAAAGCCATCAAGAAAGCCAGAGGCGGTAAAGTTATTAAATTATAAGGATTATGAGCGAAGAGAAAAAGAAAGCACCTAAAAAGCCAAAAAGTAAGGGCAGAAAGATTACTGAATGGATCCTTACAGGTATTTTCCTAGTGATATTCGCCATCCTTGGTATCGGACAAATCGATGCCTTAGTCCATCAAAAAGACCATCACGGTCAACAATTAAAGTTCGGTTTCGGAACATTTGTCGTTCAAACTGAATCAATGGATCCAGACTATAAAAAGGGTGATGCCTTAGTCACTCAACTTCAAAGCTTTGAATCCATCTACAAAGAGTTTCAAAAAGGCAAAACCATCGATTTAACATTTTATTACGATTGGAATGCCTACAATGAAGCGGGTATGAACGCTCTTGCTAAGCCAACGGATCACCCACACTTAGTAGAACGTATCGAACCAGCGGGATTCCCAATTATCACCCACAGAGTGATGGAAATCCACGTTGATGAAAGTATTAAATCCGGCAAAGGTAGATATACATTTATTGCTGCTGGTATTAATAACAGTATTGCCGCTGCCACCGATGATGATGGCTACGTCAAACAATATCAATCATTTACCGAACAATATGTCTTAGGCCGCGTAGTTGTTGGTAGTGCATTCCTTGGTGGAGTGTTTAGCTTTGTAAGCTCAGTTTGGGGATTATTAATTCTTCTCCTCATCCCAGCGTTTTATCTCATCATCACCAGTGTGATTGATATCTTTAAAGCGTACAAAGAGCCAGAAGAAGAAACTGCTTCTGCTAATGCAGAAGGAGGAAAAAGCACTCCAAAAGAAAATAAAGGCAATGTCAACTTATCCGAAGCGGATAAAAAGAGATTAAAAGAACAGCTCTTACAAGAGATGCTAGAAAAGAAGAAAGGAGATAACAAGTAATATGACAAAACGTAGTAAAACGCTTCTTACATTCGTCATTATTGTTGGTGCTCTTTTCACTTTGTTCCTCGTCTTCTTAGTGCCTGTTAACTATGGCAACTTATTTAAAGGTGACTCCATCATAAATGGTGTCTTTATTGCGTTACCAATTCTTTTCGCTGTCTTATTCGTCATTTTATTAACATATTTCATTAACCAAGAATCATTAATTAGAACTATTCAACTTGAAAACCAAAACGTCTTAGGTAAGAAGAGTGAATTCAATAACTTATATGCCTTCCAAAAAGAAGTGTTCCGCGCTGGTAGATTTAGAAGTAAGAAACAATCTAAACACATCATCGCCTTCTCTTTCTCTAACATCGTTATTTCTCAAAACGTTAACCGTAATGAAGAAATCTTCGGTGTTAATGGCTTTATCGTTGAATATTTACAAAACTCCTTAGTTAAAGAACTCAAAATGAATCCACGTGACTTCGTTTTTGCCTTTAATAGAGGTGCTTTCCTCATTTATACATTCAAACAAAATGAACAAACCATTAACTTAATCTGTGACACTCTTAGCAAAGCTATTTATGAATATGCTGCGGATAACTGCCGTCACGTTTCCGTGCAACCATTCTTCGGTATTGAAGTCATTAATGATGATGAAATCACCATCGTTGAACATATTGAAAACGCTTTGATCGCTCGTGAGTATTCCGAAAGAAACTTTGAAGGCGTGACCTTCTATCAAGCAGACTTCCGTAAAACAGTTTCCTCAAGCGATATCGACGAACTTCACGAAGCCTTAGAAAAGAATGAATTCATCGTCTTCTATCAACCAAAGTACGATTTAACAAATAAACGCTTCATCTCTAGTGAAGCCTTAATCCGTTGGAATAGTGAAAAGTACGGCTTATTATCTCCTGCTAAATTCTTAGATAAAGCGGAAGCAGTGGGCTTAACTCACGAAATCGATACCTTCGTTTTAAGAAAGGTTTGTGAAGATCTTAACGATTTAAGAAGAAGAGGTAAAAGATTATTACCAGTCTCTGTTAACTTCTCCTTATACGAATTCTACAGTGCTAGTTTCTTAGACATGGTTATCGCTATTATGGATGAATACAATATTCCTCCAGAATTAATTGAAATTGAAATTACTGAAGCGACCAGCCAAGCTAACCAATTCCTTTCTATTTCCATTATTAAGAAATTAAAAGAAAGAGGTATGCGAGTCTTAATGGATGACTTCGGTGTGGGTTTCTCTAACTTAGGTAACCTTAAGAAGATTCCTTTTGATATGTAAGACTAACGAAATGGAAGTTATCGCTGAAGGTGTTGATAATAAAGAACAAGTGGAAATCTTAAGAAAGAATAAATGCGATACCATTCAAGGTTTCTATTATTCCAAACCACTTAGCAAACAAGAATTTGAAAAATTCCTTTTAAACAACCCATTTGAAAAGAAGGAGGCCGGTAAGTAATGATTCTCATTATTGGTAGTCAACATGACGACATTCTCTATTTTGAAAGCGTCATGAGTAACAAGAAACAAGAAATCGTCCTTGGTAAATACCCAGTCACCATCGGCACCATCTTTAATCAAGGTGTTGTTTTAGTGAGCGATGTCAAAACTAACTACGTCAGTAGTGCTCTTGTCCTTCACTTAATTGAAAAATACTTTGTCTTCTTAATCTTTAACGTTGGTCGCTGTGTGGCCTTCACCCACGATATTAAACCAATGGATATCGTCATTTCTAAACGCGTTATCGCTGGTGACGTTGATCAAGTTGATGAAGATAACGTTAAATTCGGTCAAATCCCTGGCTTTGAACAAGTCTTCATCAGCCAAGATGATATCATCGGCTATTTAAGAGATGCTTTTGAAAAGAGAACTTATAGCAACACTAAAATCGGTAACTATGTTTCCACAAGTGTTGATTATCACCGCGCAGAACAAGTCAATCACTTAAAAGAAGGCGAACACTTATTAGGTTTCTCTAATAACATCGTCTTTGATAGCAATAGCGCGGGTATCGCTTTAGCGGCCGAACTTAAGAAAGTTGCGTTTGTTTCCGCCAAAGTAGTGGAAAGATATATCGATGGTAAAAAAGATATTCACTCCTACTTAAAAGCGCTTAAAGAATACACAAATATCGGTAAGGCCGTTGTCACTTGTATCGGTGATATTTCTCGTAATGAGGTCATTACCGAAGGAGGAGGTAAGTAAGATGGATGAAATTTCACGTCAAAACCGCTCTATAACGACTTTTTCTCGTTTAATCGGTATTTTCCCTGTCGTCTTCTTTATCGTTCACTCCTTAGGCCTTTCTGGCTTTGCCACAGCCTATGTCTTTACCGGTAAGATTGTCTGGCTTATTGCCGCTATCGCTCACGCTGTCTTATTATCCGCCATTTATATTTTCTTTACCGTGCACACCACAAGAAAATTTGATGCTTTATTTGTTAGAGGCCTTTATAGCACAACCCTTTATAACTTTAAAAACATCTCTGAAAACGAAAATACCTTAATCAATTACCCAAATAATACTTATCAAGAATTCATCACCCTTAATAAGCAAGTTGACTCTTTAAAAACTGAATTAGATAATTCAACACTAATTTCTAACACAATCGACTTCTCTCATATCAACTTGGACTATGTCGATGTTGAACATAATGTCGTTTATTTAAGAAGTTTCAAAAACAACCTTGAAAGTATCATTTTCTCTTCCCAAAACTATCGTAACTTATTAATGGAACTTTATTATGAACTTAATGAAGATACATTAACTAATAAAGAAACCGATTACTTACTCACTTTAATGAGAAAGTTCTTCGGTAATTATCAAAACGTCTTATATATCGTTAATGAAAATAAAAAATCATTATTCTTCTATTTCCCACGTATCGATTCTTTAAGCAAGATTCGTGAGCAATTAGAAATCGTCATGAAAAGTGCGACCATCACTAAACGTACACCAGATGGTTTAGAAAGTTTAATCGCTCACTTTAGCATCGTTTGTTACCCATTCTCTAACGTCAAAGAAATGTTCCCAGACTTAGAATACGCCAAACGTCAAGGTGAATTGATTAACTTCTATTTGCCAAACCGTTTAACTTCTTTAACCGATAACAAGATCCTCAAAAATTCGATGAATTTAAATACCATGTCGAAGATTTTGTCTCCTCTTCTCAATTTGAACTTATCTCTTGAGAATAGTGCGAAGAACCGTCAAGAAGTGGAAAGAGTCATTAAAGCCATCCGTACCTACTTTAACTTAGACTACGCTGGTATCATCTCTTTTGATGAAGCGAGAAACGTCTATTATTTCTCTTATCAAAACCAAGATAAGAACGTTGCTCCATTAGGCAATAGTAACTATATTGAAAAAGAATTCGTCTATGCGATGAACGCTGCTAAAGATGAAGATGATTCATATTATTTCTCATTTAGAAATAACGCTAACAGTGCTTTAGGCCGTCACCTTGATAGAGTGGGCTTAGAAAGTGGCTTATTCTATATGCTCAATGATGGTGATGTCACAGTAGGCGCTATCTATTTCTTCAATAGAAATAAAGAATTCCATATCGACTCCTACGTCCAAGAAGCTCTCGTTGTCTTATGCGATAAGATTGCTTCCATCCTTTTAGGTGAAAGAAGAGACGAAGAAGTCCGTAACTCCTTACAAGAAATCGAATCATTATTAAAACTTTCTGAATATGCGACCTATCGTATCGCTAATGACGATTATCGCTTATTAAGAACTTCTAATACTATGAAAGACTTCTTCCCTAATGTCGCATTAGGTGAACCATGTTATAAAGCTCTCTATGGCTTAGATAAACCATGTCACGACTGCCCTCTTTTAACAGGAAATAAGAAAGTGAGTGTCGTTAAAAACTTTAATTATGAAACTTCCTTAGTTCTCGCTAACCGTAACTCACCATATCACGTCATGACCTTAAAGAACATTCACCAAGAAGAAAGTTCACAAAGATATAATCCAGATCTTCTCGTTAACTCTTATGGCGCTTTAGTGGAAGCTCTTAATAACTGCTATGAAATCAACGGCAAAGGTTACTTATTACTTCTCCGCATTGATAATTTAAGCGATTTAATTTCCGCTAATGGTTCTGAAGGCTATTTAGCGATTATCCGTGATTTCATTTACAAAGTGAAAAAGAAACACAATAACTTAGAGAATATCTATTTCTTCAATAGCCAAACTCTCGCTTTGTTATTTACTGAATACGGCCAAGTCGATATCATCAGTGAATGTGAAAACTTATATAACGTTTCTAAGACCATTGCCTATAAGGCAGGTGAAAATATCCGCGTGAAATTCACTTATTTACCAATTGGTTATCCTCGTTCTTATCCAAACGCCCAAAGCGTTTTAAAACAAGCAGAACAATTCGCGAACCGTGGTAAATATGAAATCAACAAAGACTTCATCTACTTCGATGATAGTAACTACTCTAGAAGTGCGGATAAGGATTCCTTCATGCTCTCTGTTATTGAAAGTTCCTTCACCAACAAGACATTCAACGTTATGTTCCAACCAATGTGTGATGCGAAGAGTAAAGAAATCTTCGGCGCTGAACTTCTCATGCGTATTACCGATGGTTTCACCAACATCCCATTACGTGCCGATGAACTCGCTAATGTCGCCGCTGCGCATAATAAAATCGCCCTTATTTCTAACGCTTTACTAGATATCATTTCTGGTTTATATAAGAACTATGGTAGTAGTGTCTTTAATGGTTTACGTTTCCAACGTTTATCACTTAACACCGACTACTCATTCTTTACCGATGATAACTTCTATGACACCATTAGGGGCTATATTGAAAACGCTAAGTTACCGCGTAACTTCTTAGCCTTTGAAATTCCTGAAAGCGATGTCTCTAACCACATCCATGAATTCAAAGCTATTTCCCGTCAAATGAAGTCATTACACATCGTCTTAGTTGTTGACCAATACACCGGTCGTTTCGTCTCCCTAGACGCCTTAAAAGAAATCGGCTTTGATGAAGTTAAGATTTCCCGTAATATCGTTAACCACATCGATAGTGATCGTCAAAGACTCAATGATATTAAGTCATTATTGAATAACATTAAGGCTTTAGGCTTAAAAGCCTCAGTCGTTGGTGTGGAAAATATCGACCAATACTTATTACTCAAAGAAATCGACGATACCGTCTTAATGCAAGGTTACTATTTACACCGCCCACTCGAAAGACAAGCTCTTATCGAGACCATCCGTGGTAGTAATAAATCTAACGCTTAACCGATTAAGAAATCTTCTTCCACGAAGTGGTATTTGCTCTTATCATCGAAGCGCATCTTACTACCGAGAAGTTGGAAGAATGTAATTGGTCCAAGTCGACCGATAAACATTAATATCGCAATTACAATTTTGCTGCCTAAAGATAAATATGGAGTGAGGCCAGTTGAAACACCAACTGTACCAAACGCAGAGAACACTTCATATATTAAAGCGGATGATTTTGTGCTATTTAAACCAATAGCAGCGGTATCTAAATTATGCTCAAAGGCATTCATTGCAAAGAAGGCAATAAAGATAGTCGTGACCGCTAATAAAACTAAAGACATGGCTTTAACAATCACTTCGTTAGGATAACGACGGTGGAAGGAAGTCACTTTTCTACCTGTCAAGTAACAGACCATTGCTAAAACGATTATATACAAAGTAGTGGTCTTCACGCCACCAGCGGTACCAAGAGGATTACCACCAAAGAACATTAAGAAGCAAGAGAACGCTTTACTAACTACAGATAAGTTATCTTGGCTAACTGTGGCAAAGCCTGCTGTTCTACATGTCACTGACTGGAATAAAGCGTCAAATGGTGATTTAAAGCCTTCACTAATTAAGAAAGCGATAAAGCCACCTAATAATAAGACAGCAGTCATCAATAAGGAAATCTTAGTAAAGACACGGAATTGTTTTAATTTGCGTTTCGCAAAGACATCCATAACGACGACAAATGAAATACCACCTGCTACGATTAAGAACATGATATATGAACACATATAGTAATAGGCCCAGTTAGGTAAATTGTTGACAAATTGGCTACCAGCATCCCCTCTAATAAGAGAAGCAGCCCCAAATAAATCAAAGCCAGCGTTGTTATACGCGCTTATGGAGTGGAATAAGGAGTACCAAATTCCTTCTGCCTTATTATCACAGCATGTTAAGAAAACAGGTAATCCAAGTAAGAAACCTAAGATTTCAAAACTAAATGAGATGATAATAATCTTTCTAACAAATGAAACAACTTCAGCAGCGTCTTCACTGTTAACCATTAATGAAATTAATAAACGGTCTTTGAATTGAAGTTTTCTAGAGAATAAAGTCACAAAGAATGTTAGTAAAGTAATAAATCCTAAACCACCCACTTGAATAAGAAGCATGACGATAAGTTGACCCGCAAAAGTTAATTCATCACCAATACCTTGCTTAAAACTATTTAAACCAGTCACACAAGTGGCGCTAGTGGCTAAAAACAAAGGATCAATAAAGTTGGGTGCAAAGTGATTATCTTTTCTTGTAAAAGGCATGAAAAGAAGAAGTGCACCGATGAAGATAATCACAATGAATGACAAAATGACTAGTAAATATGGGTTTAATGTTTTCTTTTGGTTATTCATCACCGATATTTTTACGCCTATATAAAGAAAATAGCAAGTGTTTAATGCTTGCTATTCATTTTAATAAGTCGGCCACGTTCGGTTTGCTTTGAACCATTCGCTATCTTTTAAGATAATAGAATTGTTGCTTCCTGTAACTAGATATTCATGTCCATCTTCGCAGTGGAAATTGATATTTCCATTCAAAGGCTTATAGCCTTTATCATCACTTGATTCAACAGTAGTAACATATACCTTATCAGTATATTTAGCAATTCTATTAACCGCATCTTGCGCTGGGAAAGTATTATCAGGATTACTTGTATATTCCGTACTACCAGCGCAGCAGCAGATGCAAACTGTCTTTGGTTTAATCACGCTCAACAAAGTATCAGTATTCGCGGTATAACTACCATGATGTCCGCCTTTGAAGAGTTCAACTTCTGGTAAATCATTTAATTCAGTCAATGACTTTTCACCTTCTTTTTCGAGGTCTCCAGTAAAGAGGTAATTATTGTTGCCTTGAGTGAATAATGCACACACGGAGTAGTTATTTTCGTCTCCAGAAGTCTCTCTATAGAACTTTTGATCAAGGATTGTCATCGTGATTCCTTCACTCAAATCATAAACCTTCTTTGCTCCATTAGTGCCTTGGATGCAATCGTTAGCGGTGTAGTGATGAGCGATATCTCCTGAAGCGATTTTTTCATCTCTTAAGGAAATATAATTGTTATAAACCGCACTAGTAGCGTTAGTTAATGAGAAATCAATTAATGTATCAATCTTATAGTGTTTAAGGATACCTTCAGCAGCATTTGTACCCACAAAACCAGCGATATGGTCTTGGTGAGCGTGAGTAGCGATGACATATTCTAATTTTCCATCAGCGCAATATTGATCCACAAATTCAGAAATAGTGGCAGCGCTGCCATTTCTGCTACCTGCATCGATTAAAATATCTTTATCACCAGCTTTGATAAATGTGCTGTCACCTGTATATTTATTTCCTAATTCTAGGAAATTGATATCAATAGCGGTGGAATTACCTTGATAAGTTGATTTTGATGTATTGGTGTTTTGAGAAGAAGTTGGTTCGTTGGAATTCCCTTCCATTCTAGGGGCGACAACATTAGTGTAGACAAAATAACCACCGACACCTGCCGCTACTAAAACAATGATGATAATGAGAACAAGCACAAATGCCACTGGGCTTTTCTTTGCTAACTTTGCTCCCGCTTTAACTGCCTTTTTAACCGCTTTCTTATTCGATGATTTCTTATTTGCCATATTTTGTCCCTCTTTTTTATTATAAAAAAATGCTGATGACTTTATCATCAACATTTTAATATTTTTATTTACTTATTTAAGGTTATCTAATCCCGCTTTGGCCTCTTTAGCGATGCCCATGAAGAAGTTAGCGACACCTAAGAAATCAATTTGATGGGCTTTTCCTTCTCCACGGTAGTGTTTAATAATCGCGACTAGATACCATTGCATTGATATAAATATACGCCACAAATAGAATTTCTTGGTTTCTTCTAACGAAGGATTGCCAAAATATGCTTTTAATAATCTTAAGCCATCATTCACGCTATTATTTGCAAAGCAAGCAATATCATAGATTGGACTATTATTGGCCATGAATTCAAAATCAATCATGTAATAGTTATTATCATTTGGATTAAAGACAATATTACTCTTTTGGAAATCGTTGTGTGATAAGACAAGTGGATCGCTCAATAAATAATCCTTATTAGCGAATAACAACTCTTTAAAGTTACGATAATCGTCATCCAAAGAAGAGAATTCTAAGGCCTCTTTTTCAAAACCCACAAATCTTTCAAAAGGTAGATAATCAATATTACTTTTCACCGGAGAATCATGTAACGTCCTCAATATTTTTGCGATTTTTGCTTCATCGTAATCATCTAATTTATTGAGTGATTCACCTTCAATGAATTCGTTAATCTTAATACCTGCTTTTACATCAAAATAAACATTCTTACTAGTAATACCTAATGGATAAACGATATCAAGATGTCTCTTTTCTTCTTTTCTATCAACCATCTCATTAGCCTGTTCTGTTGGCATATATAAGATGTATTTCTTATTCTGATAATCCACTAGAAAAGAACCATTCATCATACCACCGAGAATTTGTCTTTCGATTTGCGCACTTTCACCTAAATGTAAACGGATAACTTCTTCTTTTTTCATGGCAAAAAATCTAGCACATAAAAAAATAGAAAGCAATACTAATGCTCTCTATTTATTTTTGTTAATTAATCTTGCAAGTCATTAAGCATGATTTTATGAACGTAATCAGATAATTCCTGAGAGTTCATATTTGCGTAGTCTTCTTTATATAAGACTTGTACACACTTCATGATGACTTTAGTGCTCTTCCATGGATAGTTCTTATGGATTTTCGCAGTGTTTCTCATTGTCATAATGACAATTGGGCAACCAGTTTTAGTGGCAATCGCGAAGCAACCATTATGGAATTCTGATAAAACGATATGCTCTTCTTGTCTTGAGCCTTCTGGATAAACACCAACAGAAGAAGCACCAGTTCCAATTAATTCCGCGGCTTTCTTAAATTGTTCAAGTGATTGAAGTTTATCAGAACGATCAACTGGCATATAGCAGTTTCTCCACATTAAGCGGTTCGCTAATGGAATTTTCATATTGCTATCTTTAGTGATAAACGCTAGATGTCTTTTCTTAAAGACCGCAGCGACAATCATTGGATCAAATTTTGATTTATGATTGCTCACCATTAAGAATGGTTCATTAGGAATCTTTTCTAAACCAATCTTTTTAAGTCTGACTCTCGCCATCCAGTCGATATATTCCATACCGTTATCAAGTAAGAATCTCGCCCAATTAGATGGCTTAGTGTATTTCTTTTTATAAGAAGAAATGATTCTTCCGTTAATATCGTAGAAAATCCATGTAATAGCGACACCTGCAAGATAACCCGCTAAAAACATCACGATTGGACGATAAAAATCAAACCACTCTTTAACTGGCCAAAAAGTAAAAGCACTAGTAACGGAAAGTGCGACAGCACATACGAGAGTGATAATAAATGCAAACATAATTATTTAGCTCTTGGAGCAACTAATTTAATCGCGTTAGGAACGACTTCAACAACAAAGTTGTTACCTTTGATCATTTCACCATCAACACAGACATCAAAATCTTCTGGTGAATTGAATTTAATTTGTTTGGCTTGACGATAGACAATTTTCTTTCTTGGTCTATCAAGGTGTTTGCCTTTTGTATAGGTACCAATAATCATACCTAAACCAAGGAATGTCATGGTCTTAAGAACACAAACATCGATTAATCCATCGTTATTTTTGCTCTTAGGAGCGCATTTGAATTGACCACCAACGAATTGACCTTGAGCCAAGGTGGCTAATAATAATTGTTTTTCGTTGAGTTTTTCATCATCAGCGAAAACTTCAATGTTATTGAAACGACCATGTTTCATCGCATCATGCTTTAAAGCATAGTCATATGGATTGGTGCCTTCTTTAGCATCTGCTGGTAAACCATGTTCTTTATAATAGTTACCGCGAGCACCAACAATCGCGTCAAAACCAAAGTTAATAACGTTAATGGAATACCATGGTTCTTCTAAACCATCACCAGAGATTTTGCTTAAATCGATTGGTTGAGCCTCACCCTTAATTAATGGTTCAAAGTCACGATATTGTTCGATGTTTTCGTTAGTGACGCCATAATATTTAACAAAGTCATTGCCTGTACCGACTGGTAAGATAGCAAGTTCGGCATTATCAAAGCCCACTAAACCATTCGCGACTTCATGGACTGTGCCGTCTCCGCCACAAGCGTAGACTCTCACTGTATCTTTTTGTTCTTTTAAGTATTTCTTTAAAAATGGGATAACGCTTCTTGGACCTGTTGTCTCATAGACTTCAAAGTCTAAGCCAGCGAATTTTTCGTTAATGAGATTTCTAAAAGATTCGGCCTGTTCATTGTTTTTTCCTGAACCAGGATTGAAAACGATTAAATGTTTCATTGTAAATATGTCCTCTTTTCAATAAACATACAAAATATATCACATAAAACATAAAAATAGTAAAACTTATTTTTCACCCTGTGACAAAGTGCTTAAAAATGATTTAAATATTTCTTAAATATTACTATAATAAAGTCACTATGAGAAACTGTTATAGAATAGCCATTTTATCTAGCGTATTCCTCCTCTCCTTAACCGGATGTCAGGGTGAAGACATTAAAGAAGCCCGTTTCTTAGAAACGAGTGACACTTTTGAATACTATGAAGGAAAATGCTATCAAGCTAGTAGAAACGATATCGTTGAAACCGCTTTCATCTTTAATCTTCCACTTAATCCAGAAGATGACCCAAGCGAATATAAATACGATTTAACTTGGAATAGAGTAGTGAATACTGATCACTTCACATTCACTGGTGGACTTGAAGGTAAAAGAGTCATCGAAGTCTTTAGATGGAGTGATTCCATTATCAAAATCAATTATGATGGTCGTTCGGTTGATAAAGAAGCGACCTCTGGCTATATCAAAATTAGTCCATCCGCTTTTAAAGCGCACACTAAACGCGCTCAAAGCACATACTTATATGCCTACGTCGCTGTGGGAGATGAAGTTGGCTTAGTGGACAAACCAAATCTAGACCAAGAATAAAATGAAACAAATATATATAGATGCTTTAGAGGCGCTCAATAATCATCAAGTGATTGCTTTTCCTACGGAAACAGTCTTTGGTTTAGGTGTCTTTTATGATGATGAAAAAGCCTATAACTTACTCAATCAAGTCAAAAGAAGAAGAGAAGATAAACCATACACAATGATGCTCTCTAAAGTTGAAGATATCTTTGAATATTCAGAAGTTGATAATCGTTATTTAAAACTCATCAAAAAATACATGCCCGGCTCATTAACTATTCTAGTTAAAAGCAAACCTAGCGTGCCTAGCTACGTGACGCATGGTACAGGTATTATAGGTATACGCATACCAAGCAACAAAGAAGCCTTAGAACTATTAGAATATGTTAAGAAGCCACTTCTAGTGCCTTCCGCGAATAGAAGAGATGAAAAACCAGCCTTAACTAGCCAAGAAGTTAAAGACATCTTCCAAGATGAAATCAAAGTAGTGGTGCCTGGTTTAACATCGACTGGCCAGCCCTCCACAATTATTGATTTAACAGGTCATGAAATAAAACTAATAAGAAAAGGTCCAATCTCTTTAGAAGAATTGAACCTTGCTATTAATTAGTCTGAGAAGTCTTTGTCTTCGACAATATAGAAGTGATAATCAGGGAACTTGTCCATCAAGTTCTTTTTTATTTCTTCAATCACAGCAGCGGAATTCTTATCTTTAAAATCCACAATGACATCGAATGAAATAGATTTGATTTCTTGATCACAATAGAATCCATGCATTTGCTTAATCGTCGGATGATTGAACACTTCTTTTCTAATGGCGTCTCTAATCTTAGCAATCTCTGAATCGCTAGAGTTAGAAGCATAAATACCAATGGTCATAATAATGCCGAACTTTTCATATATTTGTAAGGCAATGTTTCTTGTTAATGGATGGATTTCTTTAGCGGTTAACTTATCATCAACTTCAATATGGATAGAACCAATACCGCGATCAGGTCCATAGTTATTAACGATTAAATCGTAAGCACCCAAAACTTCCTTATTTTGACACACTAAATGCTTAATCGCTTCAGAAGTTTCTTTGCTTGTTCTTTCGCCGATAATGCTGCTTAATGAGTTTCTTAAAACACCAATACCAGACTTAAGCATGAATAAGCCAATGACCGCGCCGATATAACCTTCAATAACGACTTTACCGTTAGTGGCTAACCAGACGATAATGGACGCTAATGTAGCAAAAGAAAGCAAAGCATCAAATAAAGCGTCAACGCCGCTTCCTTTCAAAGCTTCTGAATTAACTTTCTTACCGACATGACGGAAATATAAACCTAAAACAATCTTCACTAAAACCGCCACGCCAATCAAAATAACGGAATAAATTTCAAACTTTGGTTCGGTATGATTAACGATGCTCATAATTGATTCATAGATCGCTAATCCACCTGCCACTAAAATGATAATTCCGATGACTAAACTAGTGACATACTCGATACGTCCATGGCCATATGGGTGTTTTGCGTCAGGTTTCTTTTGTGATAATTTAGTGCCGACAATAGTGATGACACTACTTAAAGCATCGCTCAAGTTATTGACTGCATCCATAATAATTGACACAGACATCGCGATTAAACCAACCACGAGCTTAATAGCGACAAGACCGAGGTTACTCAAAATACCAATAATGCTAGTTCTAACAATTATTTTGCTTCTGTTTTTCATAATGTATTTAATTAATCTTATGCAAAGACTAATAGAGAACTATTTATTTTTATAGATTAATTCTGGCTCACCAATTATAACCTTCATATTGCTTGGTACATCTTTGAGCAAAAAGACGTTTGAGCCGATGGTGACATTGTTACCAATTTTGATTGGGCCAAGGATAGAAGCACCAGCGTAAATGGTGACATCATCACCAACTTGTGGGTGTCTAACAACTCCTCTAAGTTCTTTAGCATTACTTAATGAAACAGCGCCTAAAGTAACACATTGATAAATCTTCACTCTTTTACCAATCTTAGAAGTTTCACCGACGACTATGCCAGTACCATGGTCGATAAAACATGGATAAGAAATCTCTGCGGCTGGATGAATATCAATGCCAGTCATAGAGTGTGCCACTTCGGAAATGAATCTAGCTTGTACTTTATATCCTAATTTATATAAGGCGTGAGAAATGCGATAAATCGCAATAGCTTTATATCCAGGATAGGCTAATTTGATTTCATCAGTGCCAGTTGCAGCAGGATCGCTATCTAAGAAGAATTCTAAATCTTCTTTTAATATATCTTTAATCTTATTAAGTTCTTTAGTAAACGCATCAAAAGACTCTTTATTATCTTCGATAGCTTTAACAAATAGAGGTAATAAATCCTCACATTTTTCTTCGTTAACAAAGGCTAAAGAATTATCTAATAATGCACAGAGGTTTTCTTTACAAATTCTCATACTTAATGAATTGTGGCATAGAAAAGCCAAAAATACAAATGTTAAACACTACAAAAAATGATAAAATTAACAAGATGGCACTTAGTGAGGGAGATAATTTATGAAAAAAAGATTTCACCTGTTAATCGTTATCGGAGTAATACTAGTCGGCTTTGCTATCGGTTCATTCTTTGATTTACAAATCGATCAAGCCATCTTCCAAAGAAACAATGGTTTTGGTTTATTTATGGCCTCATTTGGCGTTTATCCATGCTACGCATGTTTTGCCTTTGTAGGTGGTGCTTTATTAATCTCATCGATCAAAAGAAAAGAATTACCAAATTGGGTAAAAATCATTTCTTACGTTTTAAGTGGTGTGATATATGTCATGGCGGTTTATCTTGCCGCTAAAGAGATGCCATCCGCTAATGGCTACAATAATGAAAAATTAACCATTGTAAGTTATGCAATAGCGGCAGTAGTATTTGCTGGCTGCTTTGTTGGTGGTGTTTTTGCTTGCAAAAATAGAGACAATCTCAAACAGATTTGGATTTTATCACTTGTAATAGTGGTCATTTTCACTGTTGCCTTATTACCAGCAGGCTTCTTAATTAAATTAGTCATCCATCGTCCACGTTACCGTTTAGCGGTCAATGGTGAATTAACAGCCTTCTATAACTGGTGGCAAATGTTCCCAGAATATAAAAACTATATCAGCAGCCCTGAACACCCAATCTTTGTTAATGGTGTAGAAGTAACCAAAGAAGAATTCAAATCATTCCCAAGTGGTCATACTGGTACAGCCATGATTATGGCAATGTTCCTACCTTATCTTTCTTATTTCTTACCAAAACTCAAAGGTAAAGAAATCTGGTTATTCTATGGTGGTGCTCTTTGGACAGTTGTGATGGCGTTCTCTAGAATGCTCTGTGGTGCTCACTATTTAACAGATACATGCATGGGCGCTCTCATCGTGATGGTAGTCTATTTCATCGTCAACGAGTTTGCTTATCGTAAAGGCTATTTCGAAGAGGAAAAGAAAGAAGAACCTGTTCCTGCATTAGAATAAAAACTATTTCATTATTTGAAATAATGTGTATACTATTTCTCCTATGGCATTTGCATTATTGATCGTATTTATGTTTGTAGCGTATGGCCTAACCACGCTATTTAGAAGATGGCTTGATGTTCCAACTCTTATTGGTGTGGCCATTGGTTGCGCGGTTAATGCCAATCTTTTCACCCCATTAAACTACCCAGTTGTGGTGGGTGAATTAACATTTAGTATTGAAAGTATTTTATATACATTATTTATGTATACCGTGGTCATTAGAATCTTAGATTATAGTTATGATGACGCTAAAAAGTTAGCCCTAACAAGTGTCGCAGCCATTATCATCAGTGCGATTATCGAATTAGTGGCCTTACTAACCAAAGATGGTTTTCAAACGGTCGTCTTCCAAAACTTCGCCGTCTATTTATTCTCTTCCATCGGCACAATTATCGGTGTTTGGTTAATGGTGTTCTTTACTATTGGTCTTAAAAAGAGAAGAGTTGGTAGTTATATTATTATTCCAATCGTGATTGCGGTTTCTTGTGTCATTCACGCTTTATTCTATTATGGTGGTATGTCCCTAGTCTTCTGGGAAGGCGGCATCTATACATTCAAAATGGCGTTAGGTACCATCATCGGTAAAGCCGCTTGTATTGGTTTAGGTGTTTTGTGTTATTTCATCAATCAAAAGTTCTGGAAACCTTTAAACCTTGTATCCAAAAAAGAGGAAGAGAATAATTAATATAGGTGAAACCTATGAAGAAAAAATTATTACCATTATTACTCGTTCCCACTCTTCTATTATCCGCTTGTTCATTTTTCTCAAGAGATGAAGAAACATATAACACATATGAAAAAGAAATCGGTGTTTACAATATCGATTCTTTAAACGAAGAAAAAGAATTATCCAGTGGCTTTCAAAAAAATATTAAAGCCCGTTTTATAGAAAACGAATCCCTGATTCCTTATCTTTCTTTAAGCCAATATGCTTCTTTATACGAAGCGCATTTCGCTAGTGACGCTAAAAGCGAAGTCAGCAGTGGTTTCTTTTCTGATATTTGGACAGTTTATGTTGGGGATCAACCTTGTTTCATTACGCAAATCAATTACTTATTAGAAGAAGTTATCGTCGCAGGTAGCCTTCAAGCGGCCTATAAAGAAGATGATGATCCAAGAGATTTAAAAGCTCTTGAATATGGCTTAAAAAATGATGCAGATGGCAAATATTTATCAAGCACTAATTATTCAACATTCTATTTTGATAGTTATGGCATCAAACAATTCACATATGGTGGTGATAGATATTATCCTCTTGGATTCTTAGATACCACCTTCATTGATAGTTCCGCTCGTTATTTCACTTACAACTATTCTCATATCCTCTCAACAGTGGAAGTTGATAACTATAGTGTTATTGAATATAAAGATGGGGACCAATTCTATACATTTGATTCGCAAATGGAAAAGGTCGCTAATGAATACACGCTCCCTTCATATTTATTAAACTATAACAGTGGTATGTTCCTTTACATGATGGATAACTTCTATGGCTTACGAAACCAAAAGAAAATCTCATCATTTGCAAGTTTCTATAAAAAACACGGTCTTTATTCAGGCTTATTTAGTAAAGATCCTCAAACAAGAGGCTTGGCCTTCAGTGATGCTTGTTCCTTCTTAGACGATAATCACACCGTATTTGTCAGTGCGAACAAATCTTGGGGCGAAGATCAATATGGTTTAATCCGCCGCTATGGAGATGGTTGTATTGCTCGTTCACAAACTAAATCAACATTACAAGACCACCGTCAGAGTATTACTGGCGATAAAAAGGCTAAAATTGATCCAGTTTATAGCCAAGACGGTAAAACCGCTGTAGTGGCATTTGATTCATTTGAATTCGGTTCATCTAAAGATGTTTTCAATGAAGATGACTCCATCAAGGAAACCGCTAAAGAACACGATACATTCTTTAGATTGATTTCTGCCTTTAATGAAATTAAGAGTAAGAATACAGTCGAAAACGTTGTCTTAGATATTTCCTTAAACGGTGGTGGTGTTTTAGGTGTTATGCTCAAGCTATTAGCGTTAATCTCTAAAAACAATTCCAGCCAAGTCGTTTTATATCAAGAACCAAGCACACAAGCCGTAATTTATAATCCTCATGTTGATATCAATAACGATGGTAAATATGATCTAGAAGATTGCTTTGGTGATGACTTCAATATTTATATTCTCACCAGTGATTGTTCATTCAGTTGTGGTAATGCTTTCCCATGTGCCGCTCAATTACATGGTGACGCTAAAATCATCGGTCAAAAAAGTGGCGGTGGTGAATGTGTCGTTTCCGTCCATTACCTACCAAATAGCGAATACGTGTATCATTCTGGTAACGTTCATATTGGTGCTTTAGACAAATCACAAAAGGAATTTATCGGCTTTGAAAATGGTGCTACTCCTGATATTGAAATTGAGATCGGCGCTAATTTCTATTCCGTTGAATACTTAAATACCCTCATTCAAAACACTCATTAATTCGCTAATATAGCGTTCTATTTTAAAGAAATAATGATTGATATAATCCACATTTTTCTTATAATTTTTGTTGTATAGCAAAAGGAGAACCCTTATGAATAATAAATATGTCAAATTGCATTCCCTTTTAAGAATGTTAGGCGCTTTATTAGCTATCATCGTTTTTATTTCCATGTTCGCTACTAAGATGGTTGTCCATGTAGAATATTCAAATGTTTTCTACGATTTCAACAGTGGCGCCTTCTTTGGTGATAGTTCATGTAAAGGCAACGTCTTTGGCTTCTTCGGTTACCTATTCGTCTTACTCGGAGGACTCGCAGGTTTAGCTTTCGTATTCATTGACGAATTAATCGGTAAAGATTTAACCAAAAAGCTTGCTTTTGTCGCAGGCGGTCTTGCTTTAGCAGGTGGTCTTTTAATCTTGTTATTTGCCCCAATGTTCATTGGCATTAACGATTTCAAGTATTTAACAACAGGCGCTGGTCCAATCGTCTTTGGCATCTTTGGCGTTATCATTGGAGCGATTAATATCGCCGCACCTATCCTTGAGCAAAAAGGCAAATAAAAACGGCAAACAAACCATCCAATGCGATGGTTTTTTTGTGCTCTTAAGGAATAAACACTCGATATTGAATGTAACAGTAGGCATTCATATAATCGTAAATATCTATATAATAGAATCACGCGAATAAGAGAAGGAATAACGATATGTATACACTTTTTACTGACACCGATTGCGATATTACTCCAGAGATTGCTGCTCAATATGGCTACAAACTCATTTCCATGCCATACACAATTGAAGGAAAACAAGTTTTCCCATATGTCGATTTTGAGAAGTTTGATTATAAAGAATTTTATAACAAATTAAGAAAAGGCATTATTCCAACAACCAGCGCTCTTTCGCCAGTTGAATATATGAATTATTTCGAACCAGAATTTGCAGCAGGTCATGATATCTTATATGTCCATTTCTCCGCTGCGATGTCTGCGACATTTAATTCCCTCCGCTTAGCGATGGAAGAATTAAGCGAAAAATACCCAGAAAGAAAATTAACTCTTGTCGATACTAAAGGTATCACATTAGGTAGTTATAACATTTGCCATTACATTGGTGAAATGTATAAAAATGGTGCTTCCATTGAAGAGATTCAAAAATGGGCAGAAGTTGAAGTTGATAAGACGGCTTTCTATTTCTACGCTGACGATCTTAAGTTCTTCGGTAAAAGTGGTCGTGTCTCTGGCTTTGCGGCCTTCTTTGGTAACATCATTGGTTTAAAACCAATCATTTATATCGGTAACGATGGTAAGATGACCACCAAAGATAAATGCCGTGGTCGTAAACAAACATTACAAAAACTCTTACAATACGTCATCGATTTAGAAGAAAACATCAAAGATTATCGTGTAACGATTGCTCATACTGACGCACTTGAAATCGCTGAAGAATTCGGCAATATGATGAAACAACACTTTGGTGAAGATTTGAAGATTGAATATGAGGTAGTTAACCCAACCGCTGGTAGCCACTGCGGTCCTAATGCAATGGGCGTTAGCTTCCACGCCAAACATAGGTAAATAAGTTAAGGTTCAGAAATGGACCTTTTCTTTACAAGAACATTCTTTATAATAATGTTATGCACAAACTCATTTTAATTACTGGCGATTTAGCGTCAGGCAAAAGCACATTAGCCGCTTCTTTAAGCGAATCTTTACAAATCCCATTTTTAACAAAAGACAGTCTCAAAGAAATAGCGTGTGATGCAATTGATTTTACTAATCGTGAAGAGAATAGAAGATTATCAGTTTCAGCGATGAACTCTATGATTTATGTCTTTGAACAATCTGCCAAAGTGGGGCAAGACCTCATCTTAGAAGCCAACTTCAGAAGTGAAGAAGTTTTAAGAATTAAACAAATCGCTGATGAATATTCCTATAGTGTCGTCCTTTTGGCGTTGACAGGCGATATCAATCTTCTTTATCAAAGATTCTTAGATAGACTTCCTACTCGTCATAAAGCCCATACTTCATTAAATCTCAATTATTCGTTAGAAAGATTTGCCTCTTATATTGAGGAAATAAGAAATGAAGATATGATTTATCCAGTCAATTATATTGATATGAGTGAATTAGATGAGGACGATGTCACTGAACTCTCTCTTGATATTATCTCTAATCAATTAGGTTTTATCTAATTCTCAAGAAGACCCCTATCTTCTATAAGTAGGGGATGAATTTGAGCGAATTAATAATGCCCTAGTGGCGCATCTTTTTAGTTTATTAAACATAATTTTTGATAAATAGTGAATCAAGTATTGTAGTTATATCAACAAGTTGATATAATAATAATAGGAAATATGATATAGGGGAAAATGATGCATTTAGCGTTTATTTCCCTTTTCTTATATTTCGAAAGGATAAGCATGATTAAGACAGTTAAAAGAACATATCGTTTTAGAATCTATCCTAATCCTTCTCAAAAAGAA
>CADCCA010000015.1 GCA_902799855.1 uncultured Erysipelotrichaceae bacterium
CCTTTATCAGCATCGGCAAATGCTTGATTGTATGTACCAAGGATGTTGACGTATTTCATGGCTGTCCATGTGGCGCCAGCAGCATTCTTTGTACCATTTGTCTTACAAATTGCGAAGTATTCATTATATTGATCGCCTGTCATATCAACTGGAGCGTTGAGAGTTGGGACGATTGGGGTTTCTGGAGCGGCTAATTTAACAACGTCTTTGGCTGGAATCCAAGAAGCGTTCTTGTTTGTTTCAGCTGTTCTAGCAACACCTTCTAATAAGCCATAGTAGTTTGTGAACTTACATGTGACTTGTGCATAATCACCAACAGCGACTGGAATTGGGTCTGCTGAAGCTTTGTTAACTTGGAGATAAACAGCAGCAGTACCATCGTCGAGGATGGCGTTATAGCCTGTTTCACCGTTAGCAGCAACAGCCATGATTAAACCTTTTAATTCGAAGCATGTTGTTGTGATAGCGGATGTTTTACCTGTGTTACCGTTAAATGGAGCTTCTACAATACCTTTATTCATAGCATTGAGGATGGCGTATGGTTCGCCTGGAATGGCAGCGCCAACTGTGAGCTCGAATGAATCGGATTTACCGAATAATGTCGCGGTAATTGTGGATTTACCGGCTTTCTTACCAGTAATTGTTAAACCGGAGATGGAAGCGACTTCTGTATTAGAAGAAGTAACTTTTAAAACGCCGGCGGTTACTAATTCGGAGACGTTCTTGGCTGGATCAACTTCAATACTGAGTGATTCAATGTCGTCTTCGAGGAAGTCTGTGAAGACTGATTTGTTTTTAATGGTGATGCTGTTAATTTCATCAATAACACTAACTACGCATTCTGCTTTTAAGTTAGTACCTTTGATTTTAGCAGTAACTTTGGCTTCACCATAACCAACAGCATTCACGAGACCAGTTTTACTGACGGTGACGATGTCTTCGTCTTCACTGGACCATTGAATTTCTTTGTTGTTAGCGTTAGCTGGGGCAACAGTTGCGGTTAATTGAAGTGTTTGACCTTTAATAACAGAAGCTGATGTCTTGTCTAAGGTAACGCCTGTTGGGTTTGGAGCTTGTGAGCTTGATTGAGCTTGAGAACTACTGGAAGCTTGTTGTGAGCTTGATTGAGCTTGTGAGCTGGATGAAGCTTGCGCGCTTGAAGAATTCTCGGAAGATGATGATTTTCCTGCTTCTTGGGAGCTACTACCACCTTGGTCAGATGATTCCTGACTTTGTGGATTAGAGGAAGCAGAATTGTTGCTTTCTTGGCTGGATCCACCACCACAGGCTGTGACGATCATACCAAGAAGACACAATAATGAGATTGGTAATAGTTTCTTCTTCATAATTTCCTCCTTATTAACAATCTTGAAAATAGATTTTCATTTATGCAACATATCATTATTGCACAAAAGTCTGATTATTTAAATCTTTTAGTAATCTGGTGTAATTTGTTTTCAAACAAATACCACGAATGGTTTGGAAAATACCAAATCCTAAAAGAATAACAGATAAAACCATTGTGACGGCACTGACATAGAATTCGCCACAATTAAAGACAAAACCAACGGATGGTTTGTTGCTGAGTAATAGGAAAACGATTGAGATAATTAATAGAATTAAACCTAATGAATTTAAGCACATGCCTGCCGCAAAGGAGTTACTGCCTCTTTGCACTTGAGCGTGAGAAGCACGTGAAAGTTCTTTGCTTTCTTCATAGGACATATCGGCGTGGATTAAATGACCACAACGTGGGCAAACGTATTTGATTTGGGCGTTTTCGTCAATTTCCACTTCTTCAACGATTTTATAGGAGGATCTTTTACCTTCTAACTTATGTTCGTCGATTTTGTATCCACAGTGATAACAATACATAATTATCTCCTTCTAGTTCCTATTCATTGATCCAAACGAAAGAGGCTTCGTTAGTTGGAATGATTTGATATCTAACTTTGCCACTGGTTGTTCTATGCCAGGCATATGTACCAGCGTCAATGCGGAACTTCTTATTCATGAATTGTTCTTCGGTATCCCATCTAATAACCGCTTGCATTGGGTCACTTTGATCGCCGTGATAGGCAAATGGAATGTAAACACCAACGGTTGTTTCAGCAAAACCAAGTGTAATATCACGAGAATCACTAACGTAACAATAGTTACATGTTAATGTGCCGTTCACTTTAACCGCGCAGAATAACGATTCACAGTCATTGTTCTTAGCGAGGTTACTTAATTGAGATGGGGTGTATTCGAAAGTATATAGAGAGTGTTCTTCGGTATTGAGTTCGGCTTTGAGCAAGACTTTGCAGTCTTCATCACCCGCACCATAAGCTTTCCATTTACCTTGTGTATCGGTAATTTGGAAACCGAACGTTTCGCTGTCTTTGCACAATCCATAAACTTGAATATAAGTATTTGGAATGGTGAATTTGGATGAAATCTGTTGCATACCACAGAAAATATTAATACCAGCCCATTCACCTTCGGTTGGATGGTCATCATCGACTGGATAGAACTCTTGGACGTATAATGTGCCATCGTTATAGGAAGAAACGACACCGGTGAATCTCACGAGTTCGTTATCATATTTGTTTTTATATGATTGATCGACGATTGATTTTTCGACTTCGCGTTTAATATCTAATAAGGAAACATCAGCGTAGCCTTCATCACCATAGTTGAAGTATGGATCTCTTTCACCAGAGAACATATTAAGTTTGTATGTTTGCGCTTGTAATTGAGCAGCGTCAAAAGCAGCTTCATACGCCGGGAAGTCAGAAACGTTTTTCTTTAAAGATAAACCTTCTTGGACAATCCAAAGATTTAACAAATAAAGTTCATCATATGGAGCGTTTTTCTTTGTTTCATTAATCCACACCAAGGAGACATAACGTGAACCTGTTGAGTCTGGATTTGGCGCACCATAAGTATCTTGTGGGGAAGAAATAACAATTGTGCCATTGCTATTGGCTTCTTGAAGTTTCTTCTTGGTGAAGTTAGAAGCAGGAACACCCCACTCTTGCACTTTACCAGTACTTTCTGGTGTATCGATACCAAAGAATCTGGCTTTTAAGGTGACTGATGCTGTAGTGAAGTGAGCGGTATCACCATCGATTGGTGTTAATAAGCTAACTTTTTCAATACCGTCTTTATAGAAGTCTTTGCCAGTATAGTCTAAGCCTAACTTGACAGAGCCATCTTTGACATAGTCATGGAAAGCTGCAGCGACTTTAACGACGCATTTTTCGGAAAGGTTTGTGCCTTTAACTTTAGCAGTAATATCGGCTGAACCTTCACCAACGGCTGTAACCGCACCATTATTAACGGTTGCGACATTAGCGTCAGATGTGGACCATTCCACTTCAAAGTTACCTTCAACTGGGTACACGGTTGCTTTAATTGCGCCACTACCACCAGCGGTAAGTGTCATTTCATAAGTATCTAAAGTAATGGATGTTGGAGTGGAAACATCAACAGAGGAATTACCACCACTTGGTGATGAATCTCCACCTTGTTGGGATGAGCTACCACCTTGTTGGGAAGAATCATTTCCGCCTTGTTGAGAAAATTGGCTACCACCATTAGATGAAGCATCACCGTGTTGGCTTTCTTCTGGTGGAACAGATGATTGACCTGGTGTGGAGTTACCGCCTTGACCACAAGAAGTGAAAATCAAGGCTGATAAGCTGAGTAATGCTAATAAGAGTTTGGTTTTTTTCATAAAAGACCTCCTATTTAATCTTTAATGTCGCGTTATTAATAGCAGTATCAAAGATTGATGATATAGCAGTTGATTTTGTTAATGCTTCAGTGATAATACCACCGGATTCAGTTCTTAAAGCAGCTGAACCTGGGAAGCAAACGGTGTTGAAATAACGACCGTTAATCTTATCAGTGACTAGTTGAGCGACTTCGCTATCAAGTTCGCCAGCATCCAACATTTCAAGATATAAATCTTCAGAATAGGAAGATTCTCTAACTGGTAAGTAACCTTCTGAACCTAATAAGCAGATTTTGCAGTTATTTTCAGAATTGGTTAAATATTTCATAAGTTTCCAAGCGTATAAGACTCTGGCACTGTTAGCGGTTTCAGATAATTTTGGATTATTGAAAATAGCGAGGTCTGGACCTTGGGTAACATATAATGGATTATTTTTGTTGAGTGATGGGACTTTACAAACACCGATGGTGAAATCAGATGTTAAGTTATAGCCAGAACCACCAGTGGAACCGATAGTGAAAACTGATTCAACGTTTTTGAATGAATCACTACCATAGGTAGAGAAAGCACCCTTTGTGGTGAATAAGTGAGTACCATTCACCACTTCGTTATAATTGTCTCTTAAATCAGAAACGATCTTTTCGGCTTTGGTTCTATTTTGACCTTCAGCGTAGTCGATATGACCGACTTTCTTACCCGCAGCATTAGTGACGATACTTGAATAACCGACACCAGCTTGGTGGAGTTGAGAAATGAATAAGTTTGCATCAGAATCATAGAATGCCGCTTGTTTTAAGGCTGGGTTGATTTCAGCTTTATATGTCGCTGTTTGACGGCATAATTCGATGAATTCGGCCCAATCTAAGTTATCCATGTATTCCTTAATAGCGTTTTCTGCACCTTGGAATTCTGGTTTATAGTGGGCTAAAACTTTAACGACAGCTTCATAGTTATAAAGCATGGCTTCAGTTGATTTCATATATGGAAGAGTGAATTGACCATCACGAGTAAAGGAATGGCCACCTTCAATATAGGCAGGGATGAAGTCAGCGATAGAATCACCTTCGGCATCGCCTAAGTATTTTTCTTTACCAAAACCAACTTTGCTATCGTTGATGTAATCGTTTAAGTTAACGACGAATTTACCTGGTTGATCGCCTTCCGCTTCAAGATAGTCAGCGATGTGGTCTGGATAAGCAACAGCGATTGTTGGAATATTGCCGGTTGTTAAACCTTTATTAATGTCTTCGTTAATTGTTTGGTAGTTTGAACAAGGCACTAAGTTAACTTCCACAGTCACACCATCGTTAGCCTTAACGAGGTCAGTGAACTTTTTAATTTGTGGTTTTAAGTTATCTTGAATGGTTTGACCAAAAGTATGCCAGAAGGAAATTTCGACTTTGTTATCGCCGCCTTGTTGGCTACTATTTTGGCTTTGTTGACTGCTACCAGCATCAGAGGAACTCTGTTGGTTTTCAGAACTGCTTTGTTCTGGAGCGCTGGAACTATTTTGTGGTTGGCTTTCACCACCACCGCCACAGCCGGTTGCTAATGACATGATACCGGCTAAAGTTAATAATTTGATTAAATGTCTGTTCATGTAGTTATCTCCTTACTGAAAGTAGTTACATCTTAAGTGCGGTATTGTTGGCCGCGGTTTGGAATAATTCGTTTAATTCAGCGTCTGTTAAGTCCACATCACCAATGGCTTTTGTGACGACACCAGCGACTTGAGTTCTGGCTTCAGAAGAGCCTTTAAAGACTGGGGAAACGAATAAGTAATCCATGGTAGCTTCTTGATAGGCAGCGTTTAAGGCTTTTAATCTATCACTTGTCTTTTCTGGGAAGTTACTTGGATCAGAGAAGTCTAAGAAGTCATCGCTTTCTGCGACGGATTTTCTAATTGGTGAATAACCTGTGGTTGTCGCCCAGGCAATGCAGCTTCTCACTTGTGTTAATTCTTTATAGAATAACCAAGCACCTAAACCACGATTGTTCTTGTTATCGGAGTGTTGGAGGAAGGCCAATGATGGACCTTGTTGAATTAATTTTGTTTGTTTACCAGCGGCTTGTGGAACTTTGGCGACACCAACGTTCTTTGGATTTTGCGCGCTGAATTGATAGTTAACACCACCTGTAGAGCCGATGGAGAATAAAACGGCATCTTCGTTGGAACGGTAGTTAATGTTGGTACCAATAATACCTTTTGTGGTGAAGTATTTTTTGTTATAAGCATCATTGAATGTCTTCATGAGGTTTTTCATACCGTCATTAACGAAATCGATATGACCTTCACCGGTGACAGGATCCATTGATGTATAACCATAGCCATATTGTTCGGCTAAAGTAATGAATAAGTTATCATCTGAGTCATAACCGACAACGGCCCAGTCTGAATATGTTTCAGTATCTAAGAAGGCTTTCTTAAGGGCAGCGGTTGGTAAGGATTCACGGTATTGGAGTAACGCTGGAGCGAATTTACCGAATAATTCTTCCCAAGTTAAGTTATTGATATAGTCTTCAGTAATCGCTTGACCATTGTTGATGGATGGGTCGATAGAAGCAAGGTTTAAACCAATAATCTTATTGGAATCGTAATACATCGCCTCTGTTGATTTAGCGATTGGTAAAGAATATGTACCAGAAATGGAATAATTTTGACCTTCGGCAAGATAGGCTTCATAGAAGTCATTCTTTTCTTCATCAGTCCAACCATAATCGGCATTATTCATATATTTGTCCATCTTAAGTGGGACACCAGCGGTAATGAAGTCAGCAACACTATCTGGATAGGCCGCGACGACGTCTGGATAGTTATTAGCAGGAACACCTTTAACAACTTCATCCTTTAAGTCAGAATAGGAACCGGAATATTTATCGTATTTAACGGTTAAGTGTGGTTCTTTCTTCGCTAAAGAGGTGATCGCATCTTTAAAGATTTGACCATATGTATCGTTAAATGTGGTTTGCACTAAGATTTCAGTTTCTTCTTCGATGTAATATTCACCGACGACTGTGACTTCACAAATAGCTTTACCAGTTTTACCAACGGCACTAACTGTGATTTTCGCGGTACCTTCTTTAACACCGGTCACGTTACCTTCGTTATCGACGGTTGCGATGTCTGGTTTATTACTTTCGAATTGATAAGTTAAACCTTGTGTTTCACTTTGTGGATTAATTTTTGTGGTTTCATTGACACCAACGGACATGACTTCTTTATCAAGAGTAATGACCACGGATCCAGCGGCTTGGCTGGAACTACTAGCTTGACTTGAGCCACCACCTTGGGATTGGCTGGAATCAGCTTGACTGGAATTACTTTGTTGGCTTTCACCTTCACCCTGACTAGAGGAATTATCCATTGGAGGGTTAGAGGATTGGGAACCTGGATTGCTGCCTTCTTGACCACCACACGCGGTAAGCAAGAAAGCTGAGAGAAGTAATGCTGCAATAATACTTTTTTTCATATAATATAATCTCCTTATTATATAAATAACATGATGTTATTCGTTCCTTAACCTTTAATACCTGCTCTTCCAACACCACGCATGATGTATTTACGGAAGAAGATAAAGAGAAGGAACAATGGTACGGTGACAACAAAGGATGCTGCCATACGGTAACCATATTCAACAATTCCTAAGTCAATATTGGTGAAGGCACTACCTCTTAAACCAACAGAGATCAGTGTCCATTCATCTCTAGCGACGAGTTGTGGCCAGACATAGGCATTCCATGTACCCATGAATTTAAGGATGGTAATGGAAATTAATGTTGGCGCGGCGAGTGGTACCATGACACGCCATAAGTATGACCAGTCACTCTTACCATCGACTTTCGCGGCTAAATATAGTTCATTAGGAATTTGTTTGAAGTTTTGTCTTAATAAATAGATGTAGAAAACACTGACGAGCATTGGGACAGTCATCGCTGCATAAGCTTCCCATCTTGTTTGGTGGACACTATCGATCCAACCAAAGCTAGCGACGGTAATATAGTTAGAAATGACCATCATTTCGCCAGGAATCATCATTGTCATTAAGAAGATTGCAAAGACTGTTTCTCTACCTTTGAAGCGTAATCTTGAGAAAGCAAACGCTGCAAAGATTGTGGTAATTAATGTACCGGTTGTGGACATAATGGCCACGATAACGGTGTTAACCATGTAACTCGAGAAGTCAAATCTTTGGAAAATATAAACATAGTTCGTCCACATGACTGTGGTTGGGAAGAATGTTTGTGTTGTCGAAGTAATTTCATCTAGGGTCTTTAAGGATGTAATGATCATCCAATAGAACGGGAAGATGATGAAGAACGCGAGAACTAATAGGAAGGCATAAGTAAAGACAGTGGCGATGATTTTTGCGATGTTTTCACTAGCCTTAATCGCGGTCACGGTCTTGCCGCTTTCCTTGATAGAAAGAACTAAGTTATCGTTTACATTAACATTTTTGAAGTCAACATATTGTTTCATAATAGTTCCTCCTAATAGTGAACGCGCTTACTACTCACGCCGAATTGGACGAAAGTGAATATCAAAATAATCACAAACAGGAACACCGCGCCGGCAGCGGCAAACGATGTCTGAGCAGTAATGTTCTCATAGACGTAATACACCACCGTCAGCATATCTTTAATTGGTGAGTTCGTACCACGTGTGGATGGACCACCGAAGATAGCGACAATGGACGTGTATTCTTTAAAGGCACCGATAAAACTTGTAATCATTAAGTACAAGATTTGTGGTGAAAGAAGCGGAACGGTAATCTTGAATAGGACTTTCCACTTTGGCGCTGCATCGATTTGAGCAGCTTGATAGTATTGTTTATCAACGCCCTGTAAGCCGGAAAGAAGGATTAAGATCTTGAATGGAATGGAGTTCCAAACGATATAGATGCAAAGTGGGATCATCGCGACCCAACGATCTGCGCCATAAATCCAGGCAAACGGGTCTGTACCATTCGCGGCTGTTAAGCCGAAGATGGAGTTAACAATACCTTGTTTATCAAAGATAACAGAGAAAACCATACCAATGGCAATTGTATTAGTGACATATGGTAGGAAGAACACTGTTTGTAAAACTCTTTGGAACCACTTAATGGAGTTAAGGGCTACGGCGATGATTAACGCTAAGAAGATGGAAACAGGGACGGTGACAAATGTTAGTAATAAAGTATTTGGAACCGCGTATTTAATAAAGGCTGTTTCTCTACCTAATTGACCAGCACCGGTTGTATAGGAAGAAATGCCAAAAATAATACCGAAGTTTTCAAGGGTGAATCCTTGACCTGTATTAGTGGAATATGAGTATCCTTTGGTAAAAGCAATGAGGATGGTATTCACTAATGGGTAGAGCAAGAAGACACCGATTAAGACGATAACAGGGGCTAGATAGAGCCAACCTTTCCAGTTGTTTTTACTAGCGACATCGTCTAAACCAGACACTTGATATTCTTTTCTTCTACGTTTAGCAGGTTTAACTAAACGAATAATTGTCTTTTCTTGTTCGTTATCAATGTAGCCTTCTTTGGTATTAGAAGCATCGGTTTGCGCTTCTAGTTCTTGTTGATAAGCAATACAATCGGCGCGATGTTTTTTGATGTTCTTAACGACTTGGATAATAAGCAAAATACCAACTGGAATACAGCCAAGTAAGGTATGTAAGATTGCCCATAACCAAAGGTTCTTATCGAATTTAGTGGAACCATAGGTCATATTTGTGTAGATACAAATGATACTGTTAATGACCGTATATCCCGCTAAAACGAGGAAGACTTTGGCTTGTTCACCCAATTTGTTTTCAAATTTTGGGCCACCTTGAACATTAAGATTAATAAAGACGATGGCTAAACCGACAAAAGCGATTGCCAAAACGATGAACGCCATCATCCAATATTTGTTAATTTTCTTAATTAATTTGTCCACGCTATTCTCCTTTCTTTCAAATGAAACTAAGTTCCTTTTTTAATCGAGATAAATTCTCTCCTCGGTTTCATTATCAAAAATGAAAATCTTATGTGGTTTAACTTTTAAGGCCACCGCTCCTGCTTTGACATCATCGTCAGCGGAAATAATGGCTTTGAAAGTTGGTTTTGAACAGTTGGAGTTTGTACCAACAAGTGAAATATCACGACCCATAACTTGGATCATTTCACAATTAGCGTGCATGGCGTCCTTATCGTTTTTGCCTGCTAAAAGGAAGCCTTCTGGTCTAATAGCAACCCAAACTGGTTTGTCTTCAACGCCTTTAGCGTCGCCGACTGCATCACTACCAATGTAAATCTTTTGGCCTTTAACTTCGCCTTTGAAGACATTGATTGGTGGGGTGCCTAAGAATTGGGCAACGAATAAGTTAGCTGGTGAATTGTAAACATCTTGTGGTTTGCCCATTTGTTGCATTTCACCTAACTTCATAACAACGATTTGATCAGAAATGGACATCGCTTCTTCTTGGTCGTGGGTAACGAATACAGAAGTAATGCCTGTTGATTGTTGAATACGACGAATCTCTTCACGTGTTTGTAATCTTAAACGGGCGTCTAAGTTAGAAAGAGGTTCATCTAATAATAAGACTTTTGGATGCTTAACAAGAGCACGGGCAATGGCGACACGTTGTTGTTGACCACCAGAGAGTTGATTTGGTTTACGTTGCAAATATTCATCGACTTGGACGAGTTTTGCGGTTTCATAAACGATGTCACGTCTCTCTTCTTTTGTGAGTTTACGGTGGGCAACGGCTTGAGCGATATCGGTTTCAACTTCGGAGAGTTGGAACTTCTCGGTCATTTCCTTAATGATTTCTTCCACCACTTGTTTGGCCGCTCTTAAAAGTCTGAAATACACTTTGACGTGTTTCTTATCGTAATAAAGTTTGTAATCTGAGAATGAAAGCTTGCGTTCTTTTAAGAATGAACGAATATTGTTACTTAAATTCTTGTTTTGCACAGCGGTTACTGTATAAGAAGTTTGAGTAAATGGAACCGCGGCATTATTGGAAACATTTTCAACCCACTCTTGTAATTTTGTGTGTGGGAGTTTTTCGATTCTCGCCATTAATTCATAACCGTGTTGTGTTTTAGCGATTGCGGCTTCTTTTGGATTACCGAATCCACGGCAAGCATTTTGATAGGCGTTAATGACGTCATCGATACGGGAATTTGAGAATGATTTGTCTAAACGACCTCTAAAGGTCGCATCTAATGTTTCTTGTTCGTCAATAATATTGACTGTCGCTCTGAATGTTGTATCGAATAAAGCATCAGAACATTGTTCTTCACTTTCATTAACTAATTTGCATTTAACGATCTTTTCAACATTATCAGTAAATAATTGCTTGGTCGCAGGAGAGACACCATTCAATGTCACTTCGATGTTTAATAGGTTATTGTTTAATGATGTTTGAATACTGAATTGTTTATTTTTTAAGCCCACTTTTCTACCAAGGGAAACAAAGCTCTTTTCGATACCTTTTTGGATATCATCTTTAGCCATTTCATATTCATAGGAAAGTTTATAGATAAAAAAGGTAACAAGAGGAATTTCGACTTGTAAGTTTGTGAGTGGGAATTCAATGTTTTTATAAATTGTCATATGAGGGTAAAGAGCGTAGTTTTGGAAAACTAAGCCAATACCTCTTTTTTCTGGTGATAAATTGGTCACTTCTTGGTCACCGAACCACACTTCACCAGAAGTTGGGATTTGTAACCCACTTATCATATAAAGGGTTGTAGACTTACCGCATCCAGAAGGACCGAGTAAACCGACCAATGTGCCGTCTGGGACAACAAAGTCTAAATCTTTAACAGCGATAGTATCGCGGATACCTTTCTTTTGATCGCCTGGGAAAATTTTTGTGAGGTCTTTAATTTTAATTTCCATAAGACATACTCCTTTATGATTATTTAGTGCCGTCGTCAAACACATCTTTATCAAGATGTAATTTTAGTGCTTGTCTGCGTTTCTTCATGAGTTTAATTGCCACTACTGCATTCTTAACGAAGAAGCCAAGGGCAATCGCACCGAAGACGACAAAGGCGATGACGAAAGCATCAATTGGGTTATAAGTTGGAACAGTGCTATAGAAAACTGCGAATCTAAGAATTGTGAAATTCAAAGCAGCGGTAATGAGCACTAAACCGAAGAAGCCTAATAAAGCGGACTTGAGATAGGCTTTTGGTTTCATTCTTCTAAACTCGTCATTCTTGTATTTGTTCTTCTTGTAGAAGAAGAGCGCTACTGCTAAAGCAGCATAAGCCACTACTAAAACGAGATAGAAGACGAGTAAGTAAACGTTGACATCAAAGAACTTCAAGGACTTACCACTATTTGGAAGGACTTCGATGTTACCGAAAACATTAATGAATTGGGTATTTTGAACAACGTTATGTGAAGAAGCATTATATAAGTGGATGTTGACGGTCATGCCAGAAACACCGACCGCTAAGATATCCTTGCTATCAACACCTTCAAGTTTGTTGTTATTGATTAAGAAAGAGACGACATTGTTTTTCTCTTGGTTAATTTCAATAACTGGGCTTGGGGAAGAAATTGGAATTTCTTTTTCCACTGGTTGGCCATTCTTGTTGTAAACAACAATGATGGACGCCATATTTAAGCTGGAGAATGTATATCTAAATTTGATATCGCCCGCTAAGATGGCGTTGAGGTTTGTTTCAACTTTAGTACGTGAAGAATTGTCATTGATATAAAGAAGTGGAGCGTTGAAAGGTTGAACGATTTTCACATCTTCCGCGGCAAAAGCGGAGGCACCGTTATAGTATTTGCCATCTTCTCCAAGGGTGAAAACTTTCATTTGACCTTTTTCATCGATGACACCATCTTCATCTCTAGCATAGCCAGCATAGGCTGTACCTAAGACTTTATCCACCACCATACCAACGGATGTATAGGAACCGAATTTGGATGATGATTTGTATTTGGTTTTAATTAATTCGTCAACACTAGTCATCTTGTTGAAGCGGACGATTGCACCAACTCTGAGCTTATTCTTTGGTGTACGAGCAATAACATTACCACTACCATCTTTTGTTTCTTCGTATTCAGGAACATAAATAAATGGTCTAACTGCCGTAGTCTTTTGTGAAATTGGGAATGGACTCATGGAGTTAAGAAGATTACCAGTTGGTTTGCCTTCTTCATCAACTTCATCGACTGGGTTATCTAAAACGATATAAGAAACGAATTCATATTTATCGATGTTATCGTTATGGAATGTGTAGAATTGCACGAAGATATTTGTGCGAACTTCACCGGATTTGAATAAGAGTTTATAAACTTCACCATACTTGGTGTCGTCATATTCTGGAAGATGGACATATTTCATATCTTCTTCTGTTTGATAAACATCTTTGCTCACTTCAAAGGCATTGATTTTTTCTTTGAATTGGTTACATAAAGCATTTGCTTCTTCTTCTGTTTCAAATTCTTGAGCGATTGTTAAGTATTTATCAGTCGCTGTTTCGAATGCTTGATGGAAGAAGGTTTCACCGTTTAAAACAGGAATAAATGGGGTTTCTGTTTCTCCAACGTGATAAGGAACGGCATAGTTAGCGAAGACTTTTTTAATTTCTTCTTCTGGCCATTTTTCCTTTTCTTCGATGTAATAACGTTGTGCTTTAAAGACGTTATAGAATTCGTATGAACTCTCATCAATTGTTTCACCTTTATCAAGGTTGATAGTTATTTCAAATGAGCTTGTCTTACCGTAAATCTTACTTCCGACAGCATCATATGGGTTTGTTTGGTGTTTGGTAGGAATTGTTTGATACTCGGTTGTTTGATTACCTTGAGCATCAGTTTTAACGTATGAAACGGTTAATGGATATGAACCGAATAAGATATCTTCTTTACCTTTGTAGCCGAGAATGAAGTCTTCAGCATCACCAAAGGATGTGGTTGAACCAGAGTGTTTAACAGAGGCTTTGGAGGAATCTTGTAATTCTGCACCCCATTCGATTTGAGATGGATTAGCATCTGTCCAGTCATCAGCCCAGCCTTCTGGTTTACTTGTGGCAACACATTTGAATGTCACTGTAGCTGGAACATTAACAAACGCTCCACTAGCGATCTCTTCAATGCCATCGCAAATATAGATGGCTGTTAAGTCTCTATAGGCATCGTAAGTGACGATATTTGTCGCACTTGGAACATCATATTCCACAGTTTGATACATCGCGTTAGACGCCACTTTGGTGTTTTTAATGGTGAAACGACTACCATAGCTAATCGAATTAGAAATGTAGAGTGATGCTTGATTAGCGGCCGCTTTGGCTTGGTAAACGAAACCATTTAATGCTTTGTCAGGTACTTCTTCTGTGAATGGATCTGACTTAACTCCGGAATATCTAGCATCATCAACAACATAAAAAACATCCTTACTCGATGGGGCAAATGCTTCAAGCACTTGGCTCTCAAATTGTACATTGAGGTGACGAGACAAAGATGTTCCGGTGTATGAGACGATTTTTGGTGCTAACTGAGCACTAGAGATTTCAGAGTATTGAGAAGGGTCGACACTTTCGGTAGCGAGATCATACAAGGCACTTTTTGCGACTGCTACCTTTGTTAAGCCACTACCACTTCTTGAAATGACACCAACTGTTGCTAAACCAACTAAAAAACTGGAAATAACAAAAACAGCGGAAGTCATTTTAGTCTTTGAATGATTCTTTTTCATACGTTGATATCCTCAACTCTTACAAAAAAGATTATATGCGAGCACGGGCGCATTGTCAAATATATTAGTCAGGCAATTTGAAATCAGTTGGAGTCTTATAAACTGAGGCTTTATCACTTAAAGCGTCAATCTTATTGTAGTATATTTTTTGCTTGCTTGTATCGACTTCATTTAATCTTAATAAATAGTCTGGGAAACCTTGTTTTTCTTTGGTGAATAACATCATTGTAAATGATATTATAAATGGCGCGCCAAAGGTAAAGATCGATAAAACTAATTCTGAAACAAAGAAGATACCAAATCTCGCTAAATACCTTGATAATGTAGGAGAGAAGATATTCTTATCAACAAGACCGATTCGATAGAGAGCTTTGCCCAATGTTTGACGTCCTCTTCTAAAGAATAAAGGTGGGATAAAATATACGAGTAAAGCACCCACAAAATAAGCGCTTGGAAGTTCGATAAATAATAGGTATTTTCCTTCATTGGATAAGTAATTTTTGTTTTTTTTTACGCATTTTGTCAGATAATCATCAACCAGGTTATTATCCATCATCGGTTTATAAAAATCTTCAAAGTAGGTTTGATATGAATAATAAGGAATCCCACTTTCATTTACCGGAATAAAAATTTCTTCAGTAACATTGTTTTTTTCAAAAAAATGTTCGTGACCTTCAATTTTGCCAACTTTCGCCAATTTTTGTTCGTTCACATAATTAGTGATTTCATCTTGGAATTTTGGCTTAATTGTGGCCATGTATGTAGTGAATTTATCAATCGCACTATCGCAGCGACCAATAATATCCTTATAGGTAAGATTATTTTGACGAGGTAACCAATAAGTCATGAGTTGGATGGAATCACCATATTTGTACTCGTTAATGTCAAAACCACGAGTATCCACTGCTGATCCATTTGTTCTATCAGCGTTAATAAATAGACTTGAGGAGAGTTGTATTTCGCGAATATTATGGTCATTGTCCTTATACATACTTGTGGACTGCACGATTGCTCTAGAGATGATAAACGCGACAATTGTCACACCCACCATTAAAAGAATATCGATGAAATTAGCTAAAACACGATGGTATAGTTTTGGCCTTTCGTATTCAACTTTGATTATTTCTACTTTCTCGATTTCTTTATTTTCATCCATATTAGACGTTATAACCTTTCGCACGGTAGATTTCATCTAAATCATCATTTTTAATGATTAGTGAACGTGAGAGCATATCGCAAAGAGATTGATTTAATGGTGTCGCGATAATAAATATTAAAGATATTAATTGAATAAATAATCCAATAAATAATAGACCTGGTAATAATGGGATAGAGAATAGATAAGTAAATGCTGCATACGTCATTGGCATAAAGAAGATGATTGGAATGTTAAAGACTAACATATAAATAAACTGTAAGAAGTTTTCTACGTTATTTAATAGATAGATATTATTTGTTCCAATTCTGGTGACACGCATCATCATCATCGCTAAAGTGCGATTATCTTTATGAATGAATGGAATGATGAGGAAATAGACAAGTAACGATAATAAATAGGAAATAATGGAAGCAATGACTAAATGCCATTGGAAGAAAGATTCTGCGGCATCAACGATGGCTTGTTTCTCTAAATAACTATTACCGTTATAAGTGATGTCATTCTTCTTAATGTCTTTAAAAACAGAAGCATAAAAATTCATGAATCCATTTTGCATATTAGCGAGCATTTTCTCGCCATCTTTACTCATGTCTTTAGGTGAAAAGAAGGATAATTTGATATTGGTTTTAACTTCATCGATTAAACTGATCTCATCGCCGTTAAATATAAAGTAATTGTTCTCTTTATTAAAGTCATCAATTTGTGATAAATAAGCATCTTTATCGTTTCTAATATCGAAGTAGAAATGTCTAATGACTTCGTTATCGATATTATGACCATATTGCGGGTGTTCACTTAATGAATCGCTGTCTTCAAAACAATAATAAGATAAGAAGCAGTTCATTGTGTATTCGACGTTAGCGTTGTAATAGTAAATATCACTGGCGTTTTCATGGAATAAAACCTTCTGATTATATAAGATTCCATACTGCACTTCTGCCGCGGCATTACTCTCCTCACTTCTTGTTGTAGATAATGTCATGATGTTACTAAGCGGCATGACAAGAGCGTTAAAGAAGACAAACGTTAAAATGAACATTAGGAAGAAATCCGCGAGAAAAACAAGGACACGTTTGCCCTTTGTAATTGGTTGTATATCAACAACCTTTTGTTTTTCTTCTAAAACTTCTTCTTCCATTACGCTACTTTGAGATTATTAATAATTCTGTCTAAGTTTTCTGTGGTGACACCGATCTTGTCACTTGATAAATAGTTATAGATTTTATCTTTTAAAGTTTCACCTTCTGTTTGGTGAATGACATTAACGTATTTAGTGGTCGCATTTGGATTAATGGAGTAATAAATATTTTCTAACTTAACGGGAGAACCAATGTTATAGAAATTAGAGAATAAATAATCGCGATATAAAGCTTCTTCATCAAAACCCAATAAGCCTTTTAATAAATAGGAAATGCAACCTGTTCTATCAGTGCCTCTTACACAGTGAATATCACATGGATATTTACTACCATCAGCGAGCATTGTAAAGATAATTTTGATTGTTTCTGGATTATTATATTCGCTGTTTTTATAGGTTAAAATATTTTGGCCACCAAAATAAAGAGGTGCAGGTATAACTGTTTTGATAACTGCCTCTTCATTAGCGCCTTTTTCATCGTCTTTTCTAAGGTCGATACGCGACTTAAAACGGAGTTGCTTAAGTTGTTCTTTTCCTTTTTCAGTAATTGAAGTTGGATGATCTTCATCTTCAATTGTGTTATTCATTAAAGTTGAAGAACGATAAACTAGGCCTTGTTTCATATGCACACCATCACCAAGGTCTCTAAAATTAGTCATACCATCGATGGTAATTGTTCTAAGGAATCCTTGAGGAGTGGTAAATTCGTATTTAGTTTCACTCTTGAGTTCTTCACCATCCATAATCGAAACACTCATGGTATATTTCATGTTGATTTTATAGTTAATGAAATCAATTTCGTTTTGATCTGTAACATATGAACCATCAATATCACCATCACTAGCTGTGAAACTGACATAATAAGACACTTTTTCACCTTCCTTGAGATTTGCTGTTTCCCAAGAGAAATGAATTGGTAAATTATCTCCTAAGTCCGTTTTAGCGTTAATATAGGCATTCATGTCTTTATAGTCATAGTTCTCTTGCGCGAAATATTCTTTTACAAGATCAGAATGTATCTCGATACTCGCTTCTAGTGGCTTAACACTTATTTCAGGAGAAACATTACCACTCGAGCAAGCGACTAAAGAAGTTAAGATTAGTAAACTAAATATTTGTTTCTTCATAAAAAATACCTTAATAAGAATATACCATATATTTTATATAAAATAAAAACCCATCTTTTAAGTGATGGGTTTTATAAGTTTGATTAGTTAAATTATTTAATAATTTCGCTAACTGTACCAGCACCAACGGTTCTGCCACCTTCACGGATGGAGAATTTGGTACCTTTTTCCATGGCGATTGGGTGAATGAGTTCGACTGTTAATTCGACGTCACCAGGCATAACCATGTCGACACCAGCAGGAAGTGTGATAACACCTGTGACGTCGGTTGTACGGAAGTAGAATTGTGGACGGTAGTTGCTTAAGAAAGCTGTATGACGGCCACCTTCTTCTTTTGTTAAGACGTAGACTTGACCTTTGAACTTGGAGTGTGGAGTAACACTACCTGGTTTTGCTAAGACTTGGCCACGTTCGACTTGGTCACGGTTGATACCTCTTAATAAGACACCAACGTTGTCACCGGCTTCGGCGTAGTCAAGAATCTTACGGAAGGATTCAAGACCTGTGATGACAGATATTTGAGTTGGTTTGATACCAACGATTTCAACGGTGTCACCTAATTTAGCTTGGCCACGTTCGACACGGCCTGTAACGACGGTACCACGACCAGAGATGGTCATGACGTCTTCGATAGCTAATAAGAATGGTTTGTCGTTTTCACGAGCTGGAGCTGGGATATAAGAATCGCAAGCTGCCATTAATTCTTCGATGTGTTTTTCTTCTTCTGGGTTGCCGTCTAAAGCTAATCTAGCGGAACCACGGATGACTGGAACTTCATCACCTGGGAAGCCGTAGGAATTTAATAATTCACGAACGTCCATTTCGACTAAGTCTAATAATTCTGGGTCATCGACTAAGTCTGTTTTATTGATGAACACGACGATATATGGAACACCGACTTGACGGGCCAATAAGATGTGTTCACGAGTTTGTGGCATAACACCATCAGTACCTGCAACAACGAGGATAGCACCATCCATTTGAGCAGCACCAGTAATCATGTTTTTGATGTAGTCAGCGTGTCCTGGGCAGTCGACGTGGGCATAGTGTCTTGTCGCTGTTTGATATTCGATGTGAGCTGTGTTAATTGTAATACCACGAGCTTTTTCTTCTGGTGCGGAGTCGATTTGAGCATAATCAGTTTTGACTGCGCCACCTTTTTTTGCTAAGACAGATGTGATAGCAGCGGTTAATGTTGTTTTACCGTGGTCAACGTGACCGATGGTACCAATATTGACGTGTTGTTTACTTCTGTCAAAATGTTGTTTTGCCATAAAATTGAAATCTCCTTTCTTTCGTTAATAACAATTTTGCAACGAAATCATATTATAGCATTTAGTTTGTTTGTGCAATATCATTTGATATTACACTAATTATTTTTTAGCGGGCAATCGTTCCCACTTTTTTCAAAATCTCATCTTGAACGTATCTTGGTGTTTCACCGTAGTGATCGAACTGCATGACGTAGTTGCCTCTACCTTGAGTCATACTACGTAAGTCAGTAACGTAACCAAACATTTCGCTCAATGGCTTCCGCTTCGATAATCTTAGCGTTGGCTCTTTGACTTTCGCCAGTCATTTGTCCTCTACGTCTGGAGATATCACCAATGACATCACCATAGTATTGTTCTGGGACAGTCACTTCAATCTTCATGATTGGTTCTAAGATGACTGGGTTACATTTCTTAGCCGCTTCTTTCAAAGCCATAGAAGCTGCGATTTTATAAGCCGCTTCACTACTATCGACATCGTGGTAACTACCATCATAGAGAGTAGCTTTGATATCGATAACTGGGAAGCCTGCTAACATACCGCGGTTCATTGCATCTCTTAAACCATCTTCAGTTGGTTTAATGTATTCCTTTGGAACAGTGCCACCGACAACGGCATCAACGAATTCGAAGCCTTTGCCTTCATTTGGTTCAAATCTGATCCAAACGTGACCGTATTGACCACGACCACCGGATTGTCTGATGTATTTACCTTCGCATTCGCCTTGTTGACGAATTGTTTCGCGGTATTCAACTTGTGGCGCACCAACATTAACTTGAACGTTGAATTCACGTTTCATTCTGTCGACGATAATGTCTAAGTGTAATTCACCAACACCAGCGATTAAGGTTTGACCTGTTTCTGGGTTTGTTCTCACACGGAATGTTGGGTCTTCTTCGGCTAACTTTTGAAGAGCGATATTCATCTTTTCTTGGTCAGCTTTGGTCTTTGGTTCAACCGCTTCTTCGATAACTGGAGCTGGGAATTCCATCTTCTCTAAGACGATGGTTTTGCCGACATCACAGAGTGTATCACCAGTAATGGTTGATTTAAGACCGACGACAGCACCGATGTCACCAGCGTGAAGTTCTGGAACTTCTTGACGGTGATTGGAGTGCATTAAGACGACACGGCCAATTCTTTCTTTCACACCTTTGGTGGAGTTATAAACATAACTACCGGATTTTAATGTACCACTGTAGACACGAACATAGGCTAAACGGCCGATGAATGGGTCTGTGGCAATCTTGAATGCTAAGCAAGCAAGAGGAGCGTTATCATCTGGTTCGCATGTGATTTCATTACCGCGATCATCAGTACCTTTCGCGTGAGCGATGTCTAATGGGCTTGGTAAGTAATCAATAACACCATCTAATAAAGGTTGAATGTTTTTGTTTTTATAAGCGGAACCGCAGAAGACTGGGTGGAATTCACCAGTTAAGACAGCCTTACGGATGGCGCTCTTGGTTTGTTCTTCATCTGGTTCTTGACCTTCAAGGACCAGCATGAGGATTTCTTCATCGAAGTTACTTAAAGCTTCGAATAATTTCATTCTAAGTTCGAGAAGTTTTTCTCGGTATTCTTCTGGAACTGGAACTTCGTGTGGTTCTTCATTCACATCAGAAGCATAAACATAAGCTTTTTGTGTGATGACATCGATCCAACCTTTTAAGGATGATTCGATACCAATTGGGTATTGCACTGCTTCGGCATTGGCGCCTAATCTTTCTCTAAGAGAAGCGACAGACATTTCATAATCTGCACCGATGGCGTCAAGTTTGTTGACGAAGACAATACGTGGGACACCATATTTAGAACCTTGTCTCCAAACTGTTTCAGTTTGTGGTTCGACACCGTTTTTACCATCTAAGACAGTGATAGCACCGTCTAAGACACGTAATGATCTTTCAACTTCAACTGTGAAGTCGACGTGTCCAGGAGTGTCGATAATGTTGATACGATTACCTTTCCATGTCGCTGTGGTAGCGGCAGAAGTAATGGTAATACCTCTTTCTTGTTCTTGTTCCATCCAGTCCATCGTCGCGCTACCTTCGTGGGTTTCGCCGATTTTGTGGATTTTACCAGTGAAGTAGAGAATACGTTCAGTAGTTGTAGTTTTACCGGCATCAATGTGGGCCATAATGCCGATGTTGCGTGTATGTGCTAGATCATATTCGCGTGCCATAGTTCTACTCCTAACTGATTACCAACGATAATGTGAGTAAGCTTTGTTGGCTTCTGCCATTTTGTGGGTGTCTTCTCTCTTCTTAACGGAAGCACCTGTGCCGTTAGCGGCATCGATGATTTCGTTAGCTAAACGGTCGGTCATAGTCTTTTCATTTCTTAATCTTGAATAGTTGACTAACCATCTTAAACCTAAGGTGACTTTTCTTTCTGGGGAAACTTCAGTAGGAACTGGGAAGTTCGCACCACCGACTCTTCTCATCTTAAGTTCGACTTCTGGCATGATGTTGTTGATCGCTGTTGCGAAGACGTCCATCGCTGGTTTGCCAGTTTTTTCTTCGATTTTCTTAAAGGCGCTGTAGAGAATGTTTTGAGCAGTACCTTTTTTACCATCGAGCATTAATTTGTTAATTAAACGTGTGACTAACTTTGAATTGTAAATTGGATCTGGTAAGACATCACGTTTTGCAGGATTTCCTTTACGCATAATTTCTTACCTCCTATTCTTCGCCTTTTGGCTTCTTTGTACCGTATAAGCTACGACCTTGACGTCTGGCTTCGATACCTGCACAGTCTAATGTACCTCTGACGATGTGATAACGCACACCTGGGAGGTCTTTAACACGGCCGCCTCTGATGATGACGGTGCTGTGCTCTTGTAAATTGTGTCCTTCACCACCGATATAGGCAGTGACTTCATAACCATTGCTTAATCTAACACGAGCGTATTTTCTTAAAGCTGAGTTAGGTTTCTTTGGTGTCATTGTACCAACACGGGTGCAAACACCACGTTTTTGAGCAGCTGGTTGAGCAGTTTCTTTTTTCTTCAAAGAGTTCCATCTTTGACCAAGGGCAGGGGCTTTGGACTTGAATGTCTTGTTTTGTCTGCCTTGACGAACTAATTGATTAATTGTTGGCATAATTGCTCCTTTCAATAACTATTTCATGTTGTGCTTACCACAATACCTGGTGTATCGGTATTATCCCATTAAAAACGACCGAAATTGGTCTGGGTGTGATTTGCACACGCTCATATATAATATATAAGGAATAAAATACACGCAATAAAAATATTAATTTTATACACACTATACCTGGTGTATCACTATACTTAAAGCATTAATTCATCATTAGAAAATAAGCGTTCAATTAATGGGTGGTATAGTTTAGTCTGATCAATTTCCATAATCGAAGAAATACGTTTCCCTCCATCTTTACTTGAACCACCACTATGGAAAAGCCTTTCTCCTTCTTTATCGTAGTCGACAAAAATGTAGCGATCATGAACCAATTGATTGTTCTTTTTCAAAAGCAAAACCGATTCATTATCTTTGATAAAATCATCAACCAACTGCTTAGTAAGATTATTTTTTGCCTTATTGTCAGAAAAAATGGTAATTGTTACATTTTGAGAGCATGCTCTTAATAGCTGAAGCGTTTTTATGTCGAGATAATCATCAATAATAATGAGATTGGTTTTCGCCAAAGAATAGATTTGTTGGTAAACCAAATCCGCTTCCAATCTCTGATTATCAAACAATAGAAAATGCTTACGGCTTGCACCCTCAGTAAAGTTTTCCATCACTTTATCGATTTTGCTTTCCAAAACATCAATTCTCTTAGTGTTATCGTTTACTAAATTTACCAATTGAATTGTATCGCCGCTTAAATAATTATGGTTTTCAATAAGATAATCTTTCATTCTTTTGAACAATCTAATCAACGCTTTGCTTTGTTTAACTGCCAAATCTCCTTTTAGAACAGTCATCAGCATATAAATACCTTGTTCGGTAAAAGCATATGGATTATATCTTCTTTTAGAAGATAATTTATTTGCGGTGGATTTTTTCAACCGCAAAAGTTGGTCCCGTTCGCTCTTGGTAATCTGAAAAACAAAATCTTCATCAAATCTTTCGCTGTTGTGCTTAATTTGATTGTTGAAATCTCTTGTTTCGTACCCATAGATTCTAGCTAAATCAAAGTCAAGCATAACCTTTTGGCCTCTAATCTCATAGACCATTGACGCAATTTCTTTTTCATCCAGATCTATTACATTTAAGTCGTCTTCCATAAAAAGTCCTCCTATATAACTAATCAAAAGGTTTGAGTGATTTTGTCCAAAAAAATGAAAAACATAAAGTGGTTAAAACAAAATAATCACTTTTATTTCAAATTATTGTCTAGGCAATATACACGCACATATATTAGTATTTAGTTAAAGAAAGGCAATATGTGTATACGAACGTAACACAATTTTAGCCTCAATAATTGATAATGGATTCCTTTTGGAATCAAGGAGGATTTATGAAAAGAACAAATATTCTCATTTCATTATTAGCTATTTCTTGTTTAACAGGCTGCGCAGGCGGCAATGGCGGAAATAGCGGTAATAATAGCAGCCAAGGCGGTGGCGCTGAAGACAATAGTCATATCGTCATCGAAGACTATGGCACAGTTAAATTAGAAGCTGAAGATTTCAACGTTGACTACTGGTGGTCAGATGAAAGTTATGAAGATGAATTAATCATCGAATCCACTGCTGCTTCTGGCGGTATGTATTTAGCGGCCGCTGATAATGATGCAAAATTCAGTTTTGAATTAAAGAAAAACTCAAAACTTGTCATCTCTGCTGCTTATGCTCAAATGGCTAGTGATATCCGCACTGCTATTGATATGTCAAAAGTTTATTCGTACAACATTTCTAATGTTTCCCCACTTCAATTTGAAGCTGGTAAAAATACATTAGAAGCTCGTTCCAGTGCAGAGAACTGGCAGTTAATGCCATATCTTTCTCAAGACTTATACCCTGGCACATATGAAGTGACATTATCTGTTATGGATGACGCTCCTGCTTGCCCAAGCATCGACTACATCCAATTCAAGACTAGCGATCCAGCAGAAGTTATCGTTGATCCAAGCAAAATTACAGAAAACGATATTCCAGATAACGATTTCCGTAACTTACAACAATATAAGTATTTAATGGATGAAGATGTCTACTCTTATAAGACATACGCTACTGGTGGCGATTTCTCTGCTCCAAGAGGTATGAAGTTAAGATTTGAAGACGTTGAAACCGC